>NZ_LGDO01000128.1:0-73169 GCF_001279805.1 Streptomyces sp. XY431 | reverse complement strand
CTCGCCCCCCTCGCCGCCCAGGTCGTCCGCGTCACCGGGGACGCCTACGTCGGCCGCATCAGCCTGCTGCGCGTCTGGGCCGGCACCCTGCGCCCGGACACCCGCATCCGCCTCACCGGCCCCCACCACCCCGCCGACCAGGACGGCGACGAGCGCGTCACCGCCCTCACCAGCCCCTTCGGCAAACTCCAGCGCCCCGTCCCGCACGCCGTCGCCGGCGACCTCGTCTGCGTCGCCAAACTCACCACCGCCCGCTCCGGCGACACCGTCCAGGAACCCGGCCACCCCGTCGAACTCGACACCTGGCCGCTCCCCGACCCGCTGCTGCCGATCGCCGTCGAGGCCCACAGCAAGGCCGACGACGACAAGCTCTCCCAGGCCCTCGCCCGGCTCGCCGCCGAGGACCCGGCCGTACGCCTCGAACAGAACCCCGGCACCCACCAGCTCGTCCTCTGGTGCACCGGCGAGGCCCACGCCGAGACCCTCCTCGACCGCCTCCGCAACCGCTACGGCGTCCACGTCGACACCGTCGCCCACAAGGTCGCCCTGCGCGAGACCTTCGGCACCGCCGCGGCCGGCCACGGACGCCTCGTCAAACAGTCCGGCGGCCACGGCCAGTACGCCATCTGCGAGCTGGAGGTCGAACCCCTCCCCGCCGGCTCCGGCTTCGAGTTCCAGGAACACGTCGTCGGCGGCGCCGTCCCCAAGCACTTCATCCCCTCCGTCGAGAAGGGCGTCCGCGCCCAGCTCGCCAAGGGCGTCGCCACCGGCCACCCGCTCGTCGACATCCGGGTCACCCTCACCGACGGCAAGGCGCACTCCGTCGACTCCTCCGACTCCGCCTTCCAGAACGCCGCCGCCCTCGCCCTGCGCGACGCCGCCGAACACGCCGTCATCCGGCTCCTCGAACCCGTCGCCGCCGTCCGTGTCCTGCTGCCCGACGACTACCTCGGCGCCGTCCTCGGCGACCTCTCCGCCCGCCGCGGCCGCGTCCTCGGCACCGAGACCGCCGGCCCCGGCCTCACCCTGCTGCGCGCCGAGGTCCCCGAACTCGAACTCGCCCGCTACCCCGTCGACCTGCGCTCGCTCACCCACGGCACCGCCGAGTTCGCCCGCTCCCACCTGCGCCACGAACCCATGCCCGCCGCCCTCGCCGCCCGCTTCGCCGACCAGGACGACTGAACCGCCGCAATCAGCCCAGTCGTCAGCCCCCTACCGTCAGCGCTGCGGCAGCGCGCAGGCCGCCGTCCCACCCGGCATCCGGTGCCGGTAACGCGCCACCCAGCGGTACACCAGCCCCGCCACCGGCCGCACCGGCGCCAGCGCCAGCACCCCGCCCAGGTACGCCCACGCCCCGCCCGAACGCATCAGCAGCCGCGCCACCGCCTGCGCCCCGCCGTACACCCGGCCGGCCGGCGTCACCCAGAGCACCTCGCGCTCCGCGCGCTCCCAGGACACCTCCCCGCGCCCCCCGGCCAGGGCGTCCAGCCCCGCCAGGTCCGCGAACTGGAACGGCACCGCCTCCCAGCCGCCCGACGCCAGCGTCTGCCGCAGACAGCGCTCCGCCCAGGTCGCGCACGTCGTACAGAACGCGCAGTCCCCGTCGAAGACCAGAACCGGATCCGTCAGCGCATCGCTCTCCATACCGCCCATCGTGCCCCATCCCACCCGGCCGCAGGCTCCCGGGGCGCGTCGAACAGGCGAAACGTGGGCATCATGCCCCACGGGCCCGACGTGGCCCGTTCGTGACGCCAGTTCAGACGATCATCCGCGCACCGGTACCCCGGCGCGGTACCCTGCCGCAGGACAAGGGGAGGAGGGGACGCCACCGTGACCACACTCGACATGACCCCGGGTGCGCAGATACCCCGGACCGATGCCGGCCCGCAGACCGCCGGCACCCAGGCGCTCTCCTCGGCCGCGTACCGCGACGCCGGACTCACGGGCGACGCCGCCAAGCTCGACGGGGCCACCGCCAAGAAGGGCCGCTTCGCCCTCTTCGCGCCCAACTTCGGCGAGGCCTTCAGCAAGGCGCTCATCTCCCGCGCACTCAACGGCGACCGCAAGCCCCTGGTGCCCGCCTTCGGCGTCGACACCCGCCAGGTCGTCGAGCACTGCCTCGCCGCCGAGGAGATCCGCCGCGGCCGCGACCGGCAGCTGTCCACCGTCTCCGTCGTCACCGGCCTGCTCTTCCTGCCCGGCACCCTGATCTGGCTCGGCGCCTTCCAGCTCCGCGCCTGGCTCAAGCGCGACAACCCCAAGAACGCCGGCGTGTACGGGGGCGTCGTCCTCTTCCTCGCCGCCGCCGTCGCCGTCCTGCTCGCGATCAAGCCCCCGGCCGGCGGCATCCTCGGCCTCTACCTGCGCATCGTCATGCTGGCACCGGTCATCGGCTGGTACCTCGCCAAGCGCATCGTCGTCCGCACCGCCCTCGACCTGCGCGGCCGCTGGCTGCAACTCGTCGAGGGCAACGCCGTCGCCGCGACCGTCCCGATGGCCGTCCCCCGCGACGACCTCGACAAGAAGGCCGCCGACCTGCGCGCCAAGCTCGGCCGACTGGAGTCCGAGCAGGAGACCAACGTCCAGCACTACGCCGGACCCAAGGGCATCCTCGGCGCCGGCCGCCGCTGGGGCGAGTGGAAGCTCATCGACACCCTGCGCCCCGCCGAGGGCCAGATCGACTTCCGCCAGTTCCACCCCTGGGACCTCGTCCGCAAGATCTCCGGCCACCTCAAGGCCCTCGGCATCAGCGAGGTCGCCAACAGCGGCATCCCCGATGTCCGGATCAAGCAGTGGGTCGTCTTCGAGGTCGGCGAGAACGCCGACGAGATCAGCCGCCCCGGCAGCGCCGACATGGACGGCGACCACATGCGCGACTTCGCCGTCCAGGCCATAGCCGACAAGCAGACCTTCGGCGGCGGCCCCCGGCACTACCTCGCCACCCAGTTCATCACCCACGACGGCAAGCTCGTACTGACCTTCACCGTCACCGTCGCCCTGCTCGCCAACACCCTCAACGTCACCGTCGCGGCCTTCGCGCTCGGCCCGATCAACGGCTACTTCTTCGACAAGCCCAAGGACAAGGAGAAGTCGGTCGCCAAGACCGTGCGGTTCTGGGAGGAGCGCACGGTCAAGCTCCCGCTGATCGACAACGACGAGGTCGTCCGGCAGGCCGTCCGCGCCCCCTTCTACCGGATGCCGAGCCTGCTGTCCTGGCTCGGCGGCGGCCTCGGCCTGCCCGAGCCCTTCGGCCTGCGGCACATCTGGGCCGGCCAGCCCTGGGACACCCGCACCATGGCCGACAACGCGCTCAACGTCTCGCACCCGGTGATCGGCGCCGTCCACACCGCGACGATGGAGTTCCTCGCCGAGCACGACCTCGACACCGAACGCGCCTTCAAGGGCCGCGCCGCCGGCCTCAAGGCCGAGGCCCAGGGCAGCCGGCCGTTCAAGGTCGACCGCTACGACGCCTGACCGGGCCGCCCCGCGACACGAGGAGGGCCCCCGCCGACCGTTTCCGGGTCGGCGGGGGCCCTCCTCGTGTCGGGCGCAAGCCCTAGTCCACCGGCCAGGCCTCGGCCAGCATCTTCCGGGTGTCCGCCAGCAGTTGCGGCAGCACCTTGGTGTGACCGACCACCGGCATGAAGTTGGTGTCCCCGCCCCAACGCGGCACCACGTGCTGGTGCAGGTGCGCGGCGATACCGGCCCCCGCCGCGGCGCCCTGGTTCATCCCGATGTTGAAGCCGTGCGCGCCCGAGGCCGCGCGCAGCGCCGTCATCGCCTTCTTGGTGAACACCGCCAGCTCGGCCGTCTCCACCTCGTCCAGCTCGGTGTAGTCCGCCGCGTGCCGGTACGGGACCACCATCAGGTGCCCGCCGTTGTACGGGTACAGGTTGAGCACCGCGTACACCGCGTTCCCGCGCGCGACGACCAGCCCGTCCTCGTCGGTGAGCGACGGGATCGAGCAGAACGGACAGCCGTCGTCCGGAGCCGGGCCGGTGGGCTTGTTCTCGCCCTGGATGTAGGCCATCCGATGGGGGGTCCACAGGCGGCGGAAGCCGTCCGGCTCCCCGACGCCCCGCTGCAGTTCCGGCTCAGTCGTCATGCTGATCAGCATATTCGCCCGCCCCCGCTTGCAAAGCGCGCGGGGCGGACTCCCGAAGGAGCCCGCCCCGCGCACACAGTCGGGTCAGACCTGGATCCGGCGCTCCACCGCGTCCACGATCTCCTGCACGGCCTCGGCCAGCGGGACGCCGTTCTTCTGCTCGCCGTTGCGGTAGCGGAAGGAGACCGCACCCGCCTCGACGTCGTCGTTGCCGGCGATCAGCATGAACGGGACCTTGGTCTTCTGGGCGTTCCTGATCTTCTTCTGCATCCGGTCGTCCGAGGTGTCCACCTCGACCCGGATCCCGCGCTTCTTCAGCTCGGCCGCGACCTCCAGCAGGTACGGCACGTGCTCGTCGGTGATCGGGATACCGGTGACGGTGACCGGGGCCAGCCACGGCGGCATGGCGCCGGCGTAGTGCTCCAGCAGCACCGCGAAGAACCGCTCGATCGAGCCGAACAGCGCCCGGTGGATCATGACCGGCCGCTGGCGCGAGCCGTCCGCCGAGGTGTACTCGAGGTCGAAACGCTCGGGCAGGTTGAAGTCCAGCTGGATGGTCGACATCTGCCAGGTACGGCCGATGGCGTCCTTGGCCTGCACCGAGATCTTCGGGCCGTAGAAGGCCGCGCCGCCCGGGTCCGGGACCAGCGGCAGGCCCTGCTTCTCGGCCACCGCGGCGAGGACGGCGGTGGCCTCCTCCCAGGCGTCGTCGCTGCCGACGAACTTCTCCGGGTCCTTGGTGGACAGCTCCAGGTAGAAGTCGGTCAGACCGTAGTCGCGCAGCAGGTTGAGCACGAAGGTGAGGGTCGAGTCGAGCTCGTCCGCCATCTGCTCGCGGGTGCAGTAGATGTGCGCGTCGTCCTGGGTGAAGCCGCGGGCGCGGGTCAGGCCGTGCACCACGCCGGACTTCTCGTACCGGTACACGGTGCCGAACTCGAACAGGCGCAGCGGCAGTTCACGGTACGAGCGGCCGCGCGCGTCGAAGATCAGGTTGTGCATCGGGCAGTTCATCGGCTTGAGGTAGTAGTCCACGCCCTCGTCGAGCTGCATGGGCGGGTACATGCCGTCCGCGTACCAGTCCAGGTGGCCGCTCTTCTCGAAGAGCTTCCCCTTGGTGGCGTGCGGGGTGTAGACGAACTCGTAGCCCTCCTCCTCGTGCCGGCGGCGCGAGTAGTCCTCCATGGCGCGGCGGATGATGCCGCCCTTGGGGTGGAAGACGGCGAGGCCGGAGCCGATCTCCTCGGGGATGGAGAAGAGGTCGAGCTCGTTGCCGAGCTTGCGGTGGTCGCGCTTGGCGGCCTCCTCCAGGAACTCCAGGTGCGCCTTGAGCTCGTCCTTGCTCGGCCAGGCGGTCCCGTAGAGGCGCTGGAGCATCGGATTCTTCTCGCTGCCGCGCCAGTAGGCGGCGGCCGAGCGCATGATCTTGAACGCCGGGATCATCCGGGTGCTGGGCAGGTGCGGGCCGCGGCAGAGGTCGCCCCAGCACAGCTCGCCGCTCTTGGCGTCCAGGTTGTCGTAGATGGTGAGCTCGCCGGCGCCGACCTCGACGTCGGCGCCCTCGCCGGCGGTGGCGGCGGAGCCCTTGAGGCCGATCAGCTCCAGCTTGTACGGCTCACCGGCCAGCTCCTCGCGGGCGGCCTCGTCGGTGACGACGCGGCGCGAGAAGCGCTGGCCCTTCTTGATGATCTCCTGCATCTTCTTCTCGATGGCCTTGAGGTCATCGGGGTGGAACGGCTTCTCGACGTCGAAGTCGTAGTAGAAGCCGTCCTTGACCGGCGGGCCGATGCCGAGCTTGGCCTCCGGGAAGAGCTGCTGCACGGCCTGGGCCATCACGTGCGCGGTGGAGTGGCGCAGGATGTCGAGGCCGTCGGGGCTGCCGATCACGACCGGCTCGACCTCGTCGCCGTCCTGGACGGCGTAGGCGAGGTCCTTGAGCTGGCCGGCGACCTTGGCCGCGATGATCGAGCGGTCGTCCGCGAAGAGCTCGGCGGCCGTGGTGCCCGTGGTCACCACGCGCTCTTCCCGATCGGGTTCGCGGTTGATGATTACCCGGACGTCCGTCACCGGTCTCTCCTGACGTGCTGGATTCAGAGGACGCAGCACAGCGCTGCGTCTGACGATGGTACCGAGACCGGTGGCCCCACCGTCACCTCCGTACCCCTCCTATGCCTCCCTCCCCTCCCCCAGGGTCTTGAGCAGCCGCTCGCGCTCGGCGTCCTCCAGTCCGCAGGGCTCCGGGCCGGAGGGCCGGGTGAGGCGGCGGAAGCCGCCGCGCCGTTCCAGGCGGCCCGAGATCCGCACGGGGGTGCCGGCCAGGTGGGCCTCGGCGGCGAGACGGTAGGCGGCGTCGGGCAGCCGCACCTTGACCTCGTCGACCTCGGCGCCGCCGAGCACCCGCAGCCGGACGCTGCCGGGCCCGGCGGGGTCGGCCCGCTTGAGCCGGACCACGAGGCCGACCAGGGTGACGGCAACGGCGGGTTCGAGACGTTCGAGCAGTTCGGCGGCCTCGGCCAGGGCGGGCAGGTCGCCGGGCGAGAACTCGACGGCCGTCCGGCGGTCGCCGAAGCCGCCCGGGGTGCCGGCGGCGGCCGACCAGGCGACGGTGAAGCGGCTCGCGGTCGCGCCGCGCACGAGGTCCTGGACCGCGTCGACCAGCTCGCGGCTGACCCCGGACTGGACGGCGTTCTCGAAGGCCTCGGCGCCACCGCTGACCCGGCGGTAGTCGACGGCGTCGCGCAGCGCCTCCAGGGCGCGGACCAGGGTGGTGATCGCCGCCCGGCCCTCGGGGGCGGGGCTGTGGGCGGTGAGCCCGGGGCCGTCGGCGACGACCAGGACCCGCTCCAGGAAGTCGCCGGCCCAGGTGTCCAGGCGGGCGCCGAAGTAGGCGGCGCGGGTGCGGCCGGCCTTGGCGCCGGCGGCGAGCATGGCGCGGGCGGCCCGCCGGAGCCGTTCGGTCTCCTCCCAGGGCGCGGTGCCGGGGGTGGCGGCGCCGGGCGGTCCGGCCGGGTCGCGGTGCCAGTGCAGTTCGTCGCCGGGGACGGCGAGGGCGAGCAGGATGGCCCGGGCGGAGGGGCTGGCGGAGCGGGAGAGCGCGGTGACGGCGTCGGTGAGCAGGTCGACCGCGTCGTCGAAGCCGTCTCCGGCCGGGACGAGCAGGCTGACGCCGGGGTCGGTGCCCTCGGGGGGCGTCCAGCGCCCGTAGCGGGCGGAGGGTCCGCCGCGCCGGATCCAGCCGTGCCGGGCGAGCAGGGTGGCGAGCACCGCGGGGTCGACGGCGGCCGGATCGGGCAGCGGCCCGGTCTGCGGCGGTTCGCCTGGCGCGGGGCGCAACGGCCCGTGGGGCAGTGTCATGGAGCGGCTCCTCCCGGCCGGGGGCCGGGCCGTCACGGGCTGCCGCCCGCTCCGACCCTGGCCATGATGTCGCACAGGGCGCGGTCGTCGAAGACCTTCGCGGTGGGGACGCGGACGTTGGTCCGGCGCTGCCCGGTGACGGGGTGGCCGGCCAGGTTGACCCAGTAGCAGCAGTGCCGCAGCTCCAGCGCGTCGGGCCGGGCGGCGAGCCAGCGGTCCACGCGGCGGGGCAGCAGCATGACGACGAGGATCCGGGGCACCGCGACCCGGGGTCGGGCGAGCTTGCGCAGGTGGTCGTTGTCCAGGGTGAAGGAGAAGAAGGCGCCGCGCGGGTCGGGCGCGATCTGCTGGGTGGCCTTCAGCTGGATCTTGACGGTGACCTCGTCGTCGACCTCGTGGCTGCGCGAGCCGTGGCTGACCTGCCAGTCGATGCCGTTGTCCGGGAACGGCTGCGAGAGCGAGCAGCCGGCCGCGGCGACGACCGCGTGCAGATAGCCGACCTGCAGGGTCTCCATGCAGGCCGTCACCGCCAGATCGCCCCGCAGGACGGCCGCCGCCTCCTCGGGCTGCGGCTGCGTCAGCGCCATGACCGTCCGTCCCTCCCCCGTCCCCCCGGCCGGTCCGGATTCGAACGCGGCACCCGTGGGCAGGGTGCCCGGCCGGTGTGCCGCCAAACGGTTGAGGGGGTGTCAGGGGCGGGTATCACCGGGGCGGGAACACGCTGTTTTCGAGGGGCAGTCATGCAGCAGCACTGGTTCACCGGCCCGCTCGCCTCCTTCGACACCGAGACCACCGGCGTGGACGTCGAGTCCGATCGCATCGTCTCGGCCGCCCTGGTCGTCCAGTCCGCCCCGGGCGCGGCCCCGGTGGCGACCAGTTGGCTCGCCGATCCCGGCGTGCCGATACCCGACGGGGCCCGCGCGGTGCACGGGATAGACGACGCGAGGGTGCGGGCGTTCGGGCGCCCGGCGGCGGTGGTGGTGGCCGAGGTGGCCGCCGCGCTGGCCGAACAGGCCCGGGCCGGGCGGCCGGTGGTGGTGATGAACGCGCCGTACGACCTGACACTGCTGGACCGCGAGCTGCGCCGGCATCGGGGGACGTCGCTGGCCGAGGCGACCGGTCCGGCGGCGCTGCTGGTGCTGGACCCGCGGGTGCTGGACAAGCATGTGGACCGCTACCGCCGGGGCCGGCGGACGCTGACGGACCTCTGCGCGCACTACGGGGTCGAGCTGACCGGGGCGCACGAGGCGGCGGCGGACGCGACGGCGGCGCTGGAGCTGGTGCGGGCGGTCGGCGCCCGGTACCCGGGGGCGCTGGGCGGGCTGACGGTGGGCGAGCTGCATCTGCGGCAGGCGGTCTGGCACGCGGCGCAGGCCCGGGGGCTGCAGGCCTGGTTCGACCGGTCGGGGGCGGACGAGCGGGTGGACCTGTCCTGGCCGATGCGCCCGGCCCGGTGCGGTTGCGGGCGGCGGCTGTCGCCGGAGCACGACTGCCAGGTGGCCGCGTAGGGGCCTGCCCGGTCCGCGGCGGCCCGACGCGCACGAAACGCCGCAGGCCCTGACCGGTATCCCGATCAGGGCCTGTGTGCTGTCCGGTGGGCGATACTGGGATCGAACCAGTGACCCCTTCGGTGTGAACGAAGTGCTCTCCCGCTGAGCTAATCGCCCGGGCAACGAGAAGAACTGTAGCACCATTCGGGGGGTGCCGTACAACTCGTTCGGGGAGTGCCGCCCGACGCACCCACAGAACTCCCGCACCGTGCGGAAGATGACTGTGCCTCAGGACATTCCCCGACACCGTTCACCGGATTGCGGGAAATATATGTGAGGCCCAGCCGATAATCGGCTGGGCCTCACATATCACAATGCATTCCGGTGGGCGATACTGGGATCGAACCAGTGACCCCTTCGGTGTGAACGAAGTGCTCTCCCGCTGAGCTAATCGCCCGGGTGCAGGGAAAACATTACCGCATCCCCGAGGGTGGTCCGAACCGCTCTCCCCGGCGGCCCGACCGCCGCCCCCGGCGACGCCCTCACCCGGACGGCCCCGCCCGGCGGGCGGGCGGACGGCTCAGTCCTCGTGGATCTTCCAGGGCATGACCAGCCCGTACTTCCACAGGTACCAGCCGCCGAGCGCGGCGATCAGCACCAGGCCGATCGCGGTGAGCGTCAGATTGCGCCGCCGGACCTTCGGGTCCAGGGCCTTCTGGGCCGCCTCGGCCACCTTGCGGCGGGTCCAGCGCAGCGCCAGCTGGGCCCAGACGAACTCGGTCGCCCAGATACCCATGCCGAGGAAGATCACCACCCAGCCCGGTCCCGGCAGCGGCAGCATGACCACGCCGAGCGCCACGACGGCGAGGCCGACCAGGAAGACGGCGACCTGCCAGCTCAGGTGCAGCGGGCGGGAGCGGCGGATGAAGCGCGGGGCCCGCGAGCCGAGCGGCCTGCCGCCGTCCGCACCGGCCTCCGCCGCCCCCTCCGGGCCGGAGCCCCCGCCCTCGTCGTCCGCCCCCGTCGGCACCCCCGTGTCGTCCGGCACGATCGCATCCCCCGTTCCGGTGTTCCCGCCCGCGTCACCGCGTGCCTTGTCGCTTCGCACAGTCATGCCAGGAAACTAACCGAGAAGGGCTCCGGTAATCGCCCGGAGGCCGGTCTGTGGCGATTCCGCAATGCGCCGTAAGGGGTACGACTCGCGCCCGAATCGGGACAGAGGGGTTTACATCGGTCTTGGAGGTGGGATGGTCCGTTCGCCGACGTGCGATTCCCCGAGCGCACACTGAGCGAAAGGCCATGGCGCTTATGAACACCACGGTCAGCTGCGAGCTGCACCTGCGCCTCATCGTGTCCAGCGAGTCCTCACTGCCCGTCCCCGCGGGCCTGCGCTACGACACCGCCGACCCCTATGCCGTGCACGCCACGTTCCACACCGGCGCCGACGAGACCGTGGAGTGGGTGTTCGCCCGAGATCTCCTTGCGGAGGGGCTGCACCGACCCACCGGTACCGGCGACGTCAGGGTCTGGCCGTCGCGCAGTCACGGGCAAGGGGTGGTCTGCATCGCCCTGAGCTCTCCGGAAGGAGAAGCCCTGCTGGAAGCCCCGGCCCGAGCGCTTGAGTCGTTCCTCAAGCGGACGGACGCCGCCGTGCCACCCGGCACCGAACACCGTCACTTCGACCTCGACCGGGAGCTGTCCCACATCCTCGCCGAAAGCTGACCGACCGGAGGCGGTCACGCCCCGCTGTCGGCGGGGTCGTCACCCCTGCCGTCACCGCAGCCGTCCTACTCGGGGGCACGGCAGCACACTCAGCCGCGCACGACGCGGTCTCGGGGCCGGTGATGAAACGGTTCACCCCGACCGGGGTGGGCCCGCCAGCACCGCACGCGCCCGGCACCGGAGCCGGCCATCCGCACGGGTGGCCGGCCTCGCTGTCGGGCGCGACCGTTTCCCGCCGCTCGTTCCCCCGGTTCCTTCCCCCGCCTGCACGGACGGCTGTGCCCCGGGACGCGGCTCCGACTGCCCGGGAGTCCGCCCCGGCGGGCACCACTCGACCCGGCCCCCGGAGGAAACTCCGTACAGACCTACGGAATCCGTACGCGTCTTCGAAGCAAGCCACCGCCGGACCCCTCGCCGCCCCGGTAAGGTCTGGGAATGACCCGTAGTCGCGGGGTGCCCACGGCCCCCTCCGCACGAGGAGCCTCCACGTGCTGATCACCCATGACACCGAGTGCGCCCTGAGCATCCTCGTCGAGCTGCTCAACACCGCACCCGAGGTGTGCGGCACCGAACTGCTGCCCGACACCGCGGCGCTCGACGCCTTCGTGGTCCGGCAGGAGATCAGCGAGGTCGACTCCCTCACCGAGGACGACCTGCGCCAGGTGCACGAGCTGCGCTCCCGGCTGCGCGAGGTCTTCGGCACCGAGTCCACCGAAGAGGCCGCCGAGCAGGTGAACGCCCTGGTCGCGGCCGCCGGGACGACACCCCGGCTGACCAACCACGACCACCACGGGTGGCACATCCACTACTTCGCGCCGCACGCCGCGCTCGGCGACCACCTGGCCGCCGAACTGGGCATGGCGCTGGCCTTCATCCTCACCGCGGGCGAGCGCGAGCGGCTGCGCCGCTGCGAGGCGCCGGACTGCGCGAGGGTCTTCGTGGACCTCTCGCGCAACCGCTCGCGCCGCTACTGCGACAGCCGCACCTGCGGGAACCGGCTGCACGTCGCCGCGTACCGGGCCCGCCAGCGCTCCGCGGAAGCGGTGCCCTCGGCCTGAGCGGCCGGGAGCCCGGGCACCGGGAGCGGCGCGGTCAGAGGCCGCGCCGGCGCAGGATCTCCTCGATGTCGGCGAACTCGTCCAGGCCGTCGTCGCCCTTGCCAGGCTTACCGGCCTTGCCAGGCTTACCGGCCTTGCCCGCCCTGCCCTGCTCGGCCCGGGCGGCCTCCTCCGCGCGCTTCGGGACCGGCCCGGCGGCCGGGGTACCGGCGGCGGGGGCCACGGCGGGCCTGGCCGGCGCGGGCCCGGCGGCCGCCGGACGGGACTCGCTCCCACCGGCCACGGCCCCGCGACGGCCCACCCAGCGGGTGGCGGCCAGCAGACCGGCCGAGACACCCAGCAGCACGATGCCGGTCCACACCCGGGGGTCGAACACGAGCTTGGTCGCCCAGTCGGCCAGCTCGTCGCCGATCGTCCGGGCCACCGGGAACAGACCGGTCAGATAGAGGCCCAGCGGCAGCAGCGCGACGGCGAACCAGCGGGTCGCGGAGAGGAAGCGCCGACGGTAGGCCCGCAGGCCCGCCACGGCCACCCCGGCCGCCGTGAGCGCGACACTGACCGCCGCCGTCAGCACGGCCGCCTCCCCTCGCCCGTCGCCGCCGCCCCGGTGCCCGGGACCGTCCTGCTGGTCGGGGCCGTCGCGGCCGTCGCCGCCGCCCCGTCGGTCGGAGTCGTCATCCCGTCGGACCTCCCGTCGCTCCCGGTCTGGCCGGGCCCGGCCGCCGACTGTCCTGGCGGGGGCCCCACAGGTGGAACACTGAAGGCATGATCGAAGGTTCCCTCCCCCGTCTCGAGTTCTGGTGCGAACTCCAGTGCCCGGACTGCCGCACCGCCCTGGACGACGTCCGCGAGCTGCGCGCCCGCTACGGCGACGCCCTCCCGATCGAGCTGCGGCACTTCCCGCTCGAGAAGCACAAGCACGCCTACGCCGCCGCCGAGGCCGCCGAGGAGGCGTTCGCCCAGGGCCTGGGCTGGCCCTTCGTCGAGGCGCTGCTGGCCCGGGTCGAGGACCTCTCCGCGCGCGGCACCGAGGTGCTGCTCGAGGTCGCCCGCGAGGTCGGGGTCGACCCCGAGGAGGTGGACACCGCGCTGGTGGACGGCCGGCACATGCTCACCGTCGACGCCGACCAGGCGGAGGGCCGGGCGATCGGTGTGAAGGGCACGCCGACCTATGTGATCGCCGGGCAGCGGTTCGACGGCGGGCAGAGCCAGGACGGCCTGCTGGAGCGCCTCGTCGCCGCCGTCGAGGCCGCCCGGGCGTCCCGCACCGCCTGACCCGCACTGCCCGACCTCACCGCCGGCTCACAGGAGCTGCTTGCCGTAGACCCGGTTGGTGACCCGGTAGCCGAGCGAGTCGTACAGCCGGACCGCGACCTCGTTGCCGCTGAAGACGTTCAGCCCGAGGTCGCGGACCCCGGCCGCCAGGCACTCCCGCTCCGCGAGCCGCATCAGCGTCCGCCCGTGCCCGCGCCCCCGGTGGGCGTCGGCCACCTCCACCACCATCACCCAGCCGAGCGGCGCACCGTCCGACAGCTCACGGATCCGCAGCGCCAGCCAGAGCGACCCCAGCGGCTCCTCCCCCGCCCCGTGCAGCCGGCGCAGCGCCACCCCCGGGGTGCCGGCCCCCTGCGGCAGCAGCTTCAGATGGTCGGCCTCGGCCTTGGCGCGCGCCTGCTCCTCGCCCAGCCCGGAGGCCAGCAGATCGCGCACATAGCCCGCCTTGGCCTCGGCCAGCCAGGCCGGGAACGCGGCCTCGTCGATCGGGCGGGCGGCGACGCCCCCCGGCAGCGCGGGCGGCCCGTCCAGCCGCTTGACCATGTTCCGCATCCGCTCGGT
Organism: Streptomyces sp. XY431; assembly: GCF_001279805.1. Classification (NCBI taxonomy): domain Bacteria; kingdom Bacillati; phylum Actinomycetota; class Actinomycetes; order Kitasatosporales; family Streptomycetaceae; genus Streptomyces; species Streptomyces sp. XY431. Next base: position 59,607 of record NZ_LGDO01000128.1, on the reverse strand, counting down.
GTACCCGAGGGTCACCGCGAGCGAGCGCGCGATCCGCGCGGTCTCCGGGATGTCCGCGTCCACCCGGACGCAGCCCCAGCCCCGCAGCACCTCCTCGGCGGCCAGCGCGGCGATCGTCCCCCGGCCCCGGCCGCGCCCGCTGCGCACCTCCAACTCGGCTATCTCGCCCCAGAGTCGGTCGCCCCGGGGGACCGCCGTGGTGCGCAGCCCGCCGACCGGGCGGCCGTTGACGCAGATCTGCCAGCGTCTGGTCCGGCCGCCCGCGGCGGTGGGGGTCTCCTGGCTCTCGGGGCGCAGCGTGATGGTCATGTCCCGCTCCCTTCCCCGCCGTCCGGGTCTTCTACCGGCCGGGGCGCCTGCTGTCAGGGGTCGAGGTCGTCGCCGCTGTACCGGGCGAAGGCCGCCATGGCGTCGAGCGTGACCGGGCCGGGGCCGGGGAGTTCCCGGTCGTCGACCCGGGTGACGGCCTGGACGTCGCGCAGGGAGGAGGTGAGGAAGACCTCCTCGGCCTGCTGGAGGGCGTCCAGCGGCAGGTCGGCCTCCTCGGCGCCGCACCAGTCGACGACGAGCTGCCGGGTGATGCCGGCCAGGCAGCCGGAGGCGAGCGGCGGGGTGAGCAGTCGGCCGTCGAGGACGACGAAGACATTGGAGCCGGTGCCTTCGCAGAGCCGGCCGGCGGTGTTGGCGAGCAGTGCCTCGGAGGCGCCGACGCGGTGGGCGGCGGCGAGGGCGACGACGTTCTCGGCGTAGGAGGTGGTCTTGAGGCCGGCGACGGCGCTGTGCTCGTTGCGGCGCCAGGGGACGACCGCGACGGCGGTGGTGTCGGGGCGGCGGGCGGCGGTGCCGAGGGAGGCCACCAGGGTGGGGGCGCCGTCGCCGCGTTCGGAGCCGAGCGGCGCCCTGCCGCCGGTGTAGGTGAGGCGCAGTCGGCCGAGGGGCATCGGGTTGGCGGCGAGGACGGTGGCGCAGGCCTTGCGGACCAGGTCGTGGTCGGGGTCGGGCAGTCCGAGGCCGCGGGCGGAGCGGGTGAGCCGGTCGAGGTGGCGGGTGAGCGCGAAGGGCCGGCCGTCGACGGTCTTCATGGTCTCGAACACGCCGTCGCCGGTGGTGAGTCCGTGGTCGAGGACGGACAGGGCCGGGTCCGCGGAGTCGACGAGGGTGCCGTTGACCCAGCTGGTGGTCGGGTGCTGCATCGCGGGGGGCTCCTCGCGGGACGGGCACGGGCCGGCCGGGTCCGGGTGGCGGCCGGTCCGGTCCGTGTCGGGTTCAGTCGGTGTCGGAGTACGTCTCGGCACCCGACGCTATCGCGACCAGGCGGGCCGCCTTCAGTTCGGTTTCCGCCCATTCCCGTTCGGGGTCGGAGTCCCAGGTGATGCCGGCGCCGGTGCCGAAGCGCAGCTCGGGTGCCGCCGGGTCGGTCCGGTCGATCCAGAACGTGCGGATGCCGACGGCGAGTTCGGCCTGGCCCCGGTCTGCGTCGACCCAGCCGACGGCGCCGCAGTAGGGGCCGCGCGGCGCGGTCTCCAGGGCCTCGATGATCCGCAGGGCGCTGGACTTGGGGGCGCCGGTGACGGATCCGGGCGGGAAGGTGGCGGAGAACAGCGCGGGCCAGCCGGCGTCCTCGCGCAGGGTGCCTTCGACGGTGGAGACCAGGTGGACCAGGCCGGGGTGCTTCTCGACCGCGCACAGGTCGGGCACGGTGACGCTGCCGGTGGCGCAGACCCGGCCGAGGTCGTTGCGGACCAGGTCGACGATCATCACGTTCTCGGCGTGGTCCTTGTCGAGCAGGTCGTGCTCGGTGCGGCCGGTGCCCTTGATCGGGCCGGAGGCGACGGTGCGGCCGGTGCGGCGCAGATACAGCTCCGGCGAGGCGGTGGCGATCTCCACGCCGTGGCCGGGCAGCCGGATCGTTCCGGCGTAGGGGGCCGGGTTGCCGTGGGCGAGCAGGCCGGTGAGGGCGTCGATGTCGGAGCGGTCCGGGTCGGGCAGCGGGGCGGAGAGCACCCGGCAGAGGTTGGCCTGGTAGACCTCGCCGGCGGCGATGTGCTCGCGGATCCGGCGGACGCCCCCGGTGTAGGCGGCGCGGTCGAGCGAGCTGCGCCAGCTGCCGGCGGCCGGGCCGAGCCAGCCGGCGCCGGAGGGTGCGGCCGGGGCCGGGCGGACGTCGTCGAAGCGGGCGCAGGTGAGCCCGCCCTCGAAGTCGTGGACGACGGCCCACCAGCCGGTGGAGTCCAGCGCGGCCGGGTCCGAGGTGATGTCGCGCAGTCCGGTGGCGACGCGGCCGCCGAAGCGGGCGAGGGGCTGGTGGGGGGCGGGGTGGCCGGACACGGTTCTCCTGCACAGGGCTTTGCGAGGTTGCGGTGCCTGAAGTGTAGGTCGAGGGGAGTGAGCAGAGTCGGGCGTCGCGCGGGCGTACGCCGGGTGACCTGCGGGTGTCACTCAGGGTGCTCCGTCGCCCCCGTTGGGTCCGTCCGGGGCGGTCGGAGCCGGGGCGGCCGGGGGGCGCCGGGCGGGGACCCCGGGGGCACGCTGCGGGAACGGATTTTTAGCTGGCCCGGGAATCCGCTAGAGTTCAACACGTCGCCAGGGAGCGCAGCCGGGAAAACCGGCGAAGATCCCCGGGAGACAGGCGGACGTGGCTCAGTTGGTAGAGCATCACCTTGCCAAGGTGAGGGTCGCGAGTTCGAATCTCGTCGTCCGCTCGACGAAGGACAGTGTAAGATCGTCCTTCGAGTGTTGCCTGGTGGAGTGGCCGAGAGGCGAGGCAACGGCCTGCAAAGCCGTGTACACGGGTTCAAATCCCGTCTCCACCTCCAAGAGGATCACCCGGTTCTGCCGGGTGTCCTCCCCGCGCGATTAGCTCAGCGGGAGAGCACTACCTTGACACGGTAGGGGTCACTGGTTCAATCCCAGTATCGCGCACCACGCCCGGTTCCACCGAGGCATCAGCCCCGCGCGATTAGCTCAGCGGGAGAGCACCACCTTGACACGGTGGGGGTCACTGGTTCAATCCCAGTATCGCGCACGTCGGATCCCTCGGGATCTGCTGCGGAAGCACCGCACCAGCGCGATTAGCTCAGCGGGAGAGCACTACCTTGACACGGTAGGGGTCACTGGTTCAATCCCAGTATCGCGCACGTCAGGCCCTTCGGGGTCTGCTGCAGAACCGCCTTACCAGGCGCGATTAGCTCAGCGGGAGAGCACTACCTTGACACGGTAGGGGTCACTGGTTCAATCCCAGTATCGCGCACAGTGACGGCCTGGGCCGCGACTCGAACGAGTCGCGGCCCAGGCCGTTTTGGGCGTTCCGCCCCGGTGTCCGCGTGGTCCTTTGGGGGGCTCTGCGAGCTGTGTGGCTGCGCAACGGGAAGAGCCGCGTACGGTCGCCCTCACCGACGTCCGTACGCGGCATCTCCGCCTGCCGGGGCGCTCTGCGCGCCGCACTCGCCCGTCCGCGAGTTGTCGCGGCCGCGGCCTCCCCGGCGGCACCGGCTCCCCGTCCCCAGGGGATCAGTGCCAGCTTGTGGTGCGCGTCAGTGGCCGATCAACTCGGCCACCGCCAGCGCCTGGTTCGCCATCTGCTCCCAGCCTCCGAACAGGACGGCCAGCAGCACCGCACAGGGCAGTGCCATGGCCAGCGCCACCGCCGGGTGCCTGGTGGGCTCCGCGGCCTGCGGCTGAGTGAAGGCCGGCCGCCGGCGGCGGGAGGTGGATCCCGTGTGCTGCGCTGCCATGCCCTGACTCCTGATTCGTGAGCTCGGCCGGTGGTGGAAGGCGGAACGGTGGTGCACGTGGACGCGGTGGACGGCTTACCTCGGGGGACGAGCTCCCCGTCCACCGCTGAGAACAACGGTATGGCGCGAGGGGGTTGGTGGACGTCATGCCGTCGTACTGTTCTCCGGGCCTCCCGGAGGATGACGACCGGACCTGGGGCCTACTACCGCAGGCGGAGACGCCCGCCGCCGCTCCCCCGGGGGAACCCTGAGAGGGGACCCCGAGAAACGATTCGGCACCGCCCCGCCGACGGTCAGTCCAAGATCCGACAATCGGACGGTGGCTTCAGGTGTTGCGTATCAGCACACCGCAGCGGGCAGTCCGTAAGCTGTGCCGGACAGGAACTGACGACGCCCCACCCGACGGGGCCTCACCGACAGTCTGACGGGGAAACGGGAATGACGATGATGCGGCTGAGGCGTGAGGACCCCCGCATCGTCGGGCCGTACCGGCTGCACCGGCGGCTCGGGGCCGGCGGCATGGGCGTGGTCTATCTCGGCTCCGACCGCCGGGGGCAGCGGGTCGCGCTCAAGCTGATCCGGGCCGAACTGGCCGAGGACGTCGAGTTCCGCACCCGCTTCGCCCGCGAGATCGCCGCCGCGTCCAGGATCCGGGGCGGCTGCACCGCCCGCGTCATGGGCTCCGACATCGAGGCCGACCGGCCCTGGCTGGCCACCGCGTACGTCCCCGGGCCCTCGCTGTACAAGCGGGTCGGCGACGAAGGGGCACTGGGCTGGCCCGAGGTCGCCCGGATCGGGGCCGCGCTGGCCGACGGGCTGGTCAAGGTGCACGAGGCCGGCGTCGTCCACCGGGACCTCAAGCCCTCCAACATCCTGCTGTCGCCGCGCGGGCCCCGGATCATCGACTTCGGCATCGCCTGGTCGCGCGGGGCCAGCACGCTCACCCACGTCGGCACCGCCGTCGGCTCCCCCGGCTTCCTCGCCCCCGAGCAGGTCCGGGGGGCCGCCGTCACGCCCGCGACCGACGTCTTCGCCTTCGGCGCGACGCTCGCCTACGCGCTCACCGGGGACACCCCGTTCGGGTCCGGCGCCTCCTCGGAGGTCATGCTCTACCGCGTCGTGCACGAGGAACCTGACCTCACCGCGGTGCCGCCGCAGCTGGCGCCGCTGATCCGGGCCTGCCTGGCCAAGGAACCCGCCGAACGGCCCGGCGCGGCCGCACTGCACGAGCGGCTGAGCGAACTCGCCGTGCGGGGCGCGGGCGGCGGGTCCGGCGGACCGTTCGGCCGGGGCCGCGGGGCCGGGGCGCGCGGCGACGCGGCCGGGCGGGACGACCTGGCCGGTCGGGCCGGGGCCGGCCCCGGAGCGGGGGGCGCACCCGCCGAGGGACGGCCCGGGCCCGGCGGCGCGGACCGGTCCGGCGCCACCGGGCGCCCGGCCCAGGCGGCACCGGCCGGAGCACCGGCCGCCGCGCAGCGCGGCGTACCGGCCCCCGGTCGGGCACCCGACCCGGCGGCGGCCCGGGCCCGGGCCGGCGGACTCGGCCGGACCGGCGGGGCTCCCGGCGGCGCGGTGCGGCGGGCCCCCGGCCCCGGGCACGACAGCAGCCAGGCGGTCACCGCCCCGCTCCCCCGGCCCGAGGCGGTCCAGGCCACCCGGCCGATGCGCGAGCGGCAGGCCACGCCGCCGCCCGGACGCGAGCGGGTCCAGCGGCCCGGCCGGCCCCGCGACCGGCAGCACACCCCGGTGCCCGGCGGGCGGCCGGGCACCGCCCGGCAGCGGCTGCTGCGGCAGCGGCTCGTGGTGTTCGTGACGGTGACGGTCGGCGTGGCGCTGGCCATCGCGGCGGCCCAGGGGTGCGAGAACCGCGACAACCAGGGGCTGCGGCCGTCCGTGAGCTCCTCCGTCGCGCAGGGCTCGACGGGCGCCCCCGGGGCCGCTGTCGGGGCGGCCGGCGCGGGGGAACAGGCGAACGGCGGGACTCCCCCGGCCGGGGCAGGACTCTCGGCGGACGGCATCGCGCCGTCGACCAGCCCGCTGGCGGCCGCGGCCCACGGCGCCCCGGCGGCCGGGGACGCCGCGCTGGCACCCGCCCAGGGCGCCGGGCCGGCGGTCGACTGGCCGAACCGCTCCTACGCCGACCCGGCGGGCGGCCCCGCGATCACCCTGCGGGACGGCCGCTCGGCGGGCCCGGGACCGCAGGTCGTGCTCAGCGCCGTACTCCCGGCGCGCTACAAGGGCGGGCCGGCGGCGCTGGTCGTCCTGCGGCGCTCGGAGGGGTCGGTGCCGGTCGACCTGGTGCAGCTCTTCTCGTTCACCGGGGACACCCCGGCGGCCCTGACCTCGCGCTCCTCGGCGGCGGATCCGCAGGCGGTGGCGACCTGGCGGCTGGACAACGGGGCGCTGGTCCGCGAGGAGCGGGTCACCCAGACCGGGGCGACCACCTCCACCCGCTACGCGCTGCGCGCGGACGGCACGCTGGACGAGTCCTGGCCCGGTTCGGCCACCACTCCCCCGGCGGTCACCCCGCCCCCGGCCGCCGCTCCGGCACCGCCCACGGCCCCGACGGGCTGACGTCCGGGAGGGTCCGGAGCGTCCGGGAGTGGGAAGTCGGCGGATCCGACGTCCCGCGCGGCAGCAGCGTCGCACGGGAAGTCCGGCCGGCCGACTTGCTGTGCGGCCCCGGCCGGCGGTCGAGGGGTGGGGTCAGCGGGTGGCAGTGACGGCGTAGAAGGCCACGGCTGCGGCGGCGCCGACGTTGAGGGAGTCGATGCCGTGGGCCATCGGGATGCGGACGGCGTGGTCGGCGGCGGCCAGGGCCTGCCGGGTGAGGCCGTCGCCCTCGGCGCCGAGCATCAGGGCCGTCCTCGCCCGACCCTCGGGGACCAGCGAGGCCAGGTCCACGGCGGTCTCGGCCGGGGTGAGCGCGAGCAGCTCGAAGCCGGCGGCGCGCACCGTGTCCAGGGCGGCCGGCCAGGGCTCCAGCCGCGCGTACGGGACGGCGAAGACCGCGCCCATCGAGACCTTGACCGCGCGCCGGTACAGCGGGTCGGCGCAGTCGGGCGAGAGCAGCACGGCGTCCATGCCGAGGGCGGCCGCGCTGCGGAAGATCGCGCCGAGGTTGGTGTGGTCGACCAGGCCCTCCAGCACGGCCACCCGGCGGGCACCCGCCAGCAGGTCCGCGGCGTCCGGCAGCGGCTGCCGCTCCATCGAGGCGAGCGCGCCGCGGTGGACGTGGTAGCCGGTGACGGCCTCGGCCAGGTCGGGTTCGACGACGTGCACCGGGGCGTCGGCCTCGGCGATGACGTCCGCCATCACGTCCAGCCACTTGGGGGTCAGCAGCATCGACCGCATCCGGTAGCCGGCCGCGAGGGCACGGCGGACGACCTTCTCGCCCTCCGCGATGAACAGGCCCTCGGCGGGTTCGCGGCGACGGCGGAGTTCGACGTCGGTCAGGCCGGTGTAGTCGGCGAGACGGGGGTCGGCGGGGTCGGTGATGGTGCTGGGTTCGGACACCCTGCGATCTTGCCAAGTCGGGCCGGGGAAGGCCAACCGGCCCAACGCTCGTCGCGGGTGGCCTTGGCCCGTCGGCTCGCGGAGTGCAAATATGACGTATGGCCCGTTTTTCGGGCCGATCCTGGGCTCCGTCGGACCCTGGTGCGACCGGTTCCGCTTCCGGCTCCCGATCCACCGGTACCGCCGCCGGCTCCCCCGGTGGGCGCCCACACGGTCGGCACCAGCACGCCCGCACGGCCCGGCCCAAGCCGGTCCGGGTGCGCTCGGTGGCCGGACAGGTCTTCGCGTTGCAGGTCGTGGTGGTGCTGTTGCTGGTGGTGGCCGCCGTGCTCGCCCTGGTGGTGCAGTCCCGCAACGACGCCCGGCAGGAGGCCACCACCCGGTCGGTCGCGGTCGCCCAGACCTACGCCAACTCGCCCGGCATCGTCGAGGCGCTGCGCTCCCCCGACCCGAGCGCCGTCCTCCAGCCCTCGGCCCAGGCCGCGCGGATCAACGCGGGCGTGGACTTCATCGTCGTGCTCAACAACGACGGCATCCGCTACACCCACCCGAACCCGGACCGGATCGGCCACAAGTTCGTCGGCGACTACCAGCCCGCGCTGTCCGGGCAGGTGGTGACCGAGGAGGTCACCGGCACCATCGGGCCGCTGGTGCAGGCGATCGTGCCGGTGCGGGCGCCGGACGGGCAGATCGTCGGGATGGTGTCGGCGGGCATCACGATCGCCAATGTGAGCAGCGCCAGCGAGCGGCAGCTGCCGGTGGTGCTGGGCGCGGCGGCGGCCGCGCTCGGGCTGGCGACCGGTGGGACGGCGCTGATCAGCCGACGGCTGAAGCGGCAGACCCACGGCCTGGGGCCGACCGAGATGACCCGCATGTACGAGCACCACGCGGCGGTGCTGCACGCGGTGCGCGAGGGCGTGCTGATCCTCGGCGGTGACGGACGGCTGCTGCTCTGCAACGACGAGGCGCGGCGGCTGCTCGACCTGCCGCCCGACGCCGAGGGGCGTCCGCTCGCCGATCTGGGCCTGGAACCGGCGCCGCTGGAGCTGCTGGCCGCCGGGCGGTCGGTCACCGACGAGGTGGTGATGGCCGGTGAACGGCTGCTCGCGGTGAACGTGCGGCCCACGGACCGGAACGGCGGGCCGCCCGGTTCGGTGGCGACTCTGCGGGACTCCACCGAGCTGCTGGCGCTGACCGGGCGGGCCGAGGTGGCGCAGCGGCGGCTGCGGCTGCTGTACGACGCCGGGGTCTCGGTGGGCAGCACGCTGGACGTGACCCGGACGGCGGAGGAGCTGGCCCAGGTGACGGTGGGCCGGTTCGCGGACATCGTCACCGTCGACCTCGCCGAGCAGGTGCTGGAGGGCGACGAGCCGCCGACCGGTCCGGCGCTGCTGCGGATGCGGCGGACCGCGCTGGCGACCGCGCACGGCGACCCGCCGTTCTACCCGGTGGGCACGGTGGTGGAGGTCACGCCGTCGACGCCGCTCGCGGGCACGCTGAGCAGCGGGCTGCCCGGGGTGGAGCCGCGGCTGGCGGAGGCGCAGGCGTGGCGGGAGCAGGATCCCGAGGGCGCGGAGCGGGTGCTCGCCCACGGGGTGCACTCGCTGGTGCGGGTGCCGTTGAAGTCGCGCGGCGTGCTGCTCGGGGTGGCGCGGTTCTGGCGGTCGGAGCGGGAGGAGCCGTTCGAGGAGGAGGACCTCGCGCTGGCGGAGGAGCTGGTCTCGCACGCCGCCGTCTGCATCGACAACGCGCGCCGGTACACCCGGGAGCACGCCATGGCGGTGACCCTGCAGCACAGTCTGCTGCCGCGCAACCTGCCGGCGCAGAACGCGCTGGAGGTGGCGCACCGGTACCTGCCGGCGCAGGCGGGGGTGGGCGGCGACTGGTTCGACGTGATCCCGCTGCCGGGGGCGCGGGTGGCGATGGTGGTCGGGGACGTGGTCGGGCACGGGCTGCACGCGGCCGCCACGATGGGGCGGCTGCGGACGGCGATCCACAACTTCTCGACGCTGGACCTGCCGCCGGACGAGCTGCTGGGGCACCTGGACGAGCTGGTGAACCGGATCGACCAGGAGGAGTCGGCGAGCGGCGGGGCGGCGGCCGTGACGGGTGCGACCTGTCTGTATCTGATCTACGACCCGGTGTCGCGGCGGTGCACGCTGGCCAGTGCCGGGCATCCGCCGCCGGCGCTGGTGCGGCCGGACGGGACGGTGGTGTTCCCGGAGCTGCCGACCGGGCCGCCGCTGGGGCTCGCGGTGCTGCCGTTCGAGACGGTGGAGCTGGAGGTCGAGGAGGGCAGCCGGCTGGTGCTGTACACGGACGGGCTGGTGGAGGACCGTCAGCGGGACATCGACGTGGGGCTGGAGCTGCTGCGGGCGGCGCTGAGCGGGCCGCCGCGCACTCCGGAGCAGACCTGTGCGGACGTGCTGGGGGCGCTGCTGCCGGCACGTCCGCAGGACGACATCGCGCTGCTGGTGGCGCGGACCAGGGTGCTGCCGGCGGACCGGGTGGCGCAGTGGGAGGTGCCGGCGGACCCGGCGGCGGTGTCCGGGGTGCGGAGAGCGGTGGCGGAGCGGCTGGAGCAGTGGGGGCTGGACGAGGCGGCGTTCGTCACCGAGCTGATCCTGAGCGAGCTGGTGACCAATGCGATCCGGTACGGCACCGGGCCGATCCGGGTGCGGCTGCTCCTCGACCGGTCGCTGATCTGCGAGGTGTCGGACGGGAGCAGTACGTCGCCGCATCTGCGGTACGCGGCCACCACCGACGAGGGCGGGCGCGGGCTCTTCCTGGTCGCGCAGTTCGCGGACCGGTGGGGGACGCGGTACACCGCCACCGGGAAGGTGATCTGGACGGAGCAGCCGTTGGAGTGAGGCGGGGGTGGGGCCCTGGCCCCACCCCCGGGCCTCAGGCCTCCGGAGTGGCGAGGACGTTGACGACGTCGCCGATGACGATGACGGCCGGGGGCTTGATCCGCTCGGCCTCGACGGTGGCGGCGACCGTCGCCAGGGTGGCGTCGACCCGGCGCTGGGCGGCGGTGGTGCCCTCCTGGACGACGGCGACCGGGGTGTCGGCGGCCCGCCCGCCCCGGATCAGCCGGGCCGCGATGGCGCCGATCTTGTCGACGGCCATCAGCAGCACCAGGGTGCCGGTCATCCCGGCGAGCGCCTCCCAGTTGGTCAGCGAACGCTCGTCGTCCGGCCCCACGTGGCCCGAGACCACGGTGAACTCGTGGGTCATCCCCCGATGGGTGACCGGCACCCCGACCGCCGCCGGCACGCTGATGGAGCTGGAGATGCCCGGCACCACCGTGACCGGCAGCCCCGCCTCCACGCACGCCAGCAGCTCCTCGCCGCCGCGCCCGAACACGTACGGGTCGCCGCCCTTGAGCCGCACCACGAACTTGCCGGCCCTGGCGTGCTCGACCAGCGTCCGGTTGATCGCCTCCTGCGCCATGAAGCGCCCGTACGGGATCTTCGACGCGTCGATGACCTCGACGTGCTCCGGCAGCTCGGCGAGCAGCTCGCGCGGTGCCAGCCGGTCGGCCACCACCACGTCCGCGTCGGCGAGCAGCCGGCGGCCGCGCACCGTGATGAGGTCCGGATCGCCCGGGCCGCCGCCGACCAGTGCCACCCCCGCCCCTCGCGCGCGGTACTGGCGGGCGGCGAGCGAACCGTCCCGCAGCCCCTCGACGATCGAGTCGCGCAGCGCGGCCGAGTGGCGCGGGTCCCCGGTGAGGACGGCCACGGTCGCCCCGGCGTCGCGCCCGCTGGCCGGCGTCCACGCGGTGGCGGCGGAGGCGTCGTCGCTGCGGGCGCAGAACACCCGCTCGCGCTCCGCCTCGGTGCTGACGGCGGCGTTCACCGCCGGGTCGTCGGTGGCGACCAGCGCGTACCAGGTGTCGGCGAGGTCGCCCTCCCGGTAGCGGCGCTCGTGCCAGGTCAGCTCACCGGCGTCGGCCATCGCCTGCACGGCCGGGGTGGTAACCGGCGATATGAGGTGCACGTCGGCGCCGGTGGCGAGCAGCGCCGGCAGCCGCCGCTGGGCGACGTGGCCGCCGCCGACCACCACGACACGGCGGCCGGCCAGCAGCAGGCCGACCGGGTACGGAGTGCGAGCACGGCCCTCGGTGCTGGGGTTGGACCCCTCCTGCCCGTCGGCGGGCAAGCTGGGCCCCTCCTGCCCGTCGGCGGGCAAGCTGGGCCCCTCCTGCCCGTCGGCGGGCAAGCTGGGCCCCTCCTGCCCGTCGGCGGGCAAGGAGGGCGGGGTGGGCGCGGTCATCGGCGGTGCTCCTGGATCGGGTGAGGGTGTGCTGGGGTACGGCGCCGCTCCGCGCACCGGCGCGCCCTCGGGCCGGTGCACGGAGCGGTTCGGACGAGCGTCAGGCCTTCTCGGTGACCCCGGCGGAGTCGAAGGTGGCTACATCGTGCATCGCGCGGGCCGCACTCTGCACCAGCGGGAGGGCCAGCAGGGCGCCGGTGCCCTCGCCGAGCCGCAGGTCGAGGTCGATCAGCGGACGCAGTCCCAGCTTGGCCAGGGCGGCCTGGTGGCCGGGCTCGGCCGAGCGGTGGCCGGCGATGCAGGCGGCGAGCACCTCGGGCGCGATCGCCTTGGCGACGAGCGCGGCCGAACCGGCGATCACGCCGTCCAGGATCACCGGGGTGCGCAGGCTGGCCGCGCCGAGCAGGAAGCCGGCGAGGGCGGCGTGCTCCAGGCCGCCGACCGCGGCGAGCACGCCGATCGGGTCGGCCGGGTCGGGCTGGTGCAGGGCCAGCGCGGCGCGGACGACCTCGACCTTGCGGGCGTGGGTCGCGTCGTCGATGCCGGTGCCGCGGCCGGTGACCTCGGCCGGGTCCAGCCCGGTGAAGACCGAGATCAGGGCGGCGGAGGCGGTGGTGTTGGCAATGCCCATGTCGCCGGTGATCAGGGCCTTGTTGCCGGCCGCGACGAGGTCGCGGGCAGTCTCGATGCCGACCTCGAGGGCCTTGAGGGCCTCCTCACGGGTCATCGCCGGGCCCTGGGTCATGTCGTCGGTGCCGGGCTTGACCTTGCGCGGCAGCAGGCCGGTGGTGCGGCCCTGCTGGATCGCGTCCGGCAGCTCGGCGGCCACGCCGACGTCGACGACGCAGACCTCGGTGCCGATCTGCTTGGCGAAGGCGTTGACCACCGCTCCCCCGGCCAGGAAGTTGCCCACCATCTGGGCGGTGACCTCCTGCGGCCAGGGGGTGACGCCCTGGGCGTGCACGCCGTGGTCGGCGGCGAAGACCGCGACGCAGGCGGGTTCCGGGATCGGCGGCGGGCACTTGCGGGACAGGCCGCTGAGCTGGGCGGAGATGATCTCCAGCATGCCGAGCGAGCCGGCCGGCTTGGTCATCCGCTTCTGCCGGTCCCAGGCCTCGCCGAGCGCCTTGGCGTCCAGCGGGCGGATGCCGCGCAGGGTCTCGGAGAGCACGCTGTGCGGCTCCTCGCCGGGCAGGGCGCGGTTGCCGTACTGCTCCTCGTGGACGACCCAGGACAGCGGGCGCTTCTTGGCCCAGCCCTGCTGCTGGAGCTCGGGCTCGTCCGGGAAGACGTCGACGAAGCCGACGCACAGGTAGGCGACGACCTCCAGGTGCTCGGGCAGGCCGAGCTCGCGGACCAGCTCCTCCTCGTCGAAGAAGCTCACCCAGCCGACGCCGAGGCCCTCGGCGCGGGCGGCCAGCCAGAGGTTCTCGACCGCGAGGGCCGCCGAGTACGGGGCCATCTGCGGCTGGGTGTGCCGGCCCAGGGTGTGCCGGCCGCCGCGGGTGCGGTCGGCGGTGACGACGATGTTGACGGGCGTCTCGAGGATCGCCTCGATCTTGATTTCCTTGAACTGCTTCGCGCGGCCCTTGGGGAGCGAGTCGGCGAACGCCTCGCGCTGGCGCTCGGCCAGTTCGTGCATCTTGCGGCGGGTCTTGGCGGAGCGGATGACCACGAAGTCCCAGGGCTGCGAGTAGCCGACGCTGGGGGCGGTGTGGGCGGCCTCCAGGACGCGGATCAGCACCTCGTGCGGGATCGGGTCGGGGCGGAAGCCGTTGCGGATGTCGCGGCGCTCGCGGATGACCTGGTGGACGGCCTCGCGGCCGACCTCGTCGTAGCCGGGGGCCGCGGGGCCGCGCGGCACGGCGGGCTCCTCGGGCTCGGCGGACTCCTCGGCTTCGGCGGGCTGTTCGCCGTCGACGGGTGCCTCGGCGACGGCGGGTGCCTCGGCGGCGGGCTCGACCGCTTCGGCGGGGTCGGCCGGAGCCTCGGGGGTCTCGGCCGTGTCGGTGGGCCCGGTGGCCTCGGCGGGAGCGGCGGGCTCGGTGGCGGCGGTCGGCTCGGCCGGGGTGCCGTCCTCGGCCTGCGGTGCCGGGGCGGTCCCGGCAGGCTCGGCGGCCTCGGTCGCGGGCAGTTCGGCGGGGGCGTCGGCCGGCGGCGCGTCGACGGGCGCGGCGTCCGTCGGCACGGCGGGCTGCTCGACCGCGGGCTGCTCCTCGGCGGGGGCCTCGGCGGGCGCGGCGGACACCGGCTCGGCCGGGACGTCCGCCGGGGCGGCGACGGGCTGGCCGGAAGGCATCTCGCCGGTGCCCGCGGCGGTCTCGGCGGCCGCCTCCGGGGCCTGGGACTCGGCGGGGGCGTCGATGCGGACCTCGGCGGGGGCCTCGGCGGCGGCCGGGTCGGCCACGGGCTCGGCCACCGGCTCGACGGGCGCCTCGCCTTCGGCCCCGGTGGACTCCGGCGCAGGCTCGGGCTGCTCGGCCGGGACCGGCTCGACGGCGACGGGCGCAGCGGGCTCGGCGGCCTCGGGCTCGGCCTGCGCGGCGGTCTCGGCCTGCGCGGCGGTCTCGGCCTGGTCGGCGACGGGCGCTATGGGGGCGGACTGCTCCGCCTCCGTCCCGACGGCGGCCGGGGCGGACTGCTCGACCAGCGGCTCGGCCACGGGCTCGGCGACCGGCTCGACCTGCGGGAGGCCGTGCGGGGTCGGCGCGGCGAGGAAGGCGGAGATGCGGCGCGGCTGACCGCCCCCGGCCTGTGCCTCGGCGGCGACCTCGGCCTCGGCAGCGGCGGGGCCCTCGGCGGCGGGACCCTCGGCCGGGGCCTCGACAGCGACGGCGACCGGGTCGGTGCCCTGGTCGACGACGGCCGGCTCGGTGTTCTCGGGTGCCGCGGCGATCTCGACGACGGCCTCGACGGGCGCCTCGGCCACGACTGCCTCGGCCACGACCGGCGCCTCGACGGGAACGGCGACGGGCAGCACGACAGGAGGCTGCTGGACGGCGGCCTCGACCGGCTGCGGCGCAGGCGCGGGCTGGACGGCGACGGGCGCGGCCGCCGGCTCGGGCTGGACCGCGGCCGGCACCACCGGGATGCCGTGCGCGGGGGTGCTGCCGGTCGACGGACCCCGGTCGGCCAGCGAGCGGACCGGGACCTGGCCGGTCATCAGGGACGGGTCCGGGATCGGCGGCCCGGCGTGCAGCGGCCGGCGCGGCGACTGAACGGCCGTCACCGGCTCGGGGCCCTGCTGCTGGGCGGGCACGGTCTGGACGCCGGGGGCGACCTGCGGCGCGAAGCCTTGGGGGGCGCCGGCCGGGTCGGGGGCGCCGAGCACGGGCGGCTCAAGCGGCGGCCAGGACGGCTCGACGGGGGTGCCGGGCGGGGACTGCGGGTCGTTGGCCGGGTCGGCGGCGGGCGCCGTCGGCTCGCCCCAGGAGCCCTGCGGACCGGGCATCAGCAGCACGTCGTCCTCGTCGTCGAGACCGTCCGGCTGGTCGACGAAGTGGAAGGTGGGGCGCGGGGCGGCGGCCCAGGCGTCACCGGCGGCGGCGGGCGTTCCGGGGGCGGGCGCGGCGAATCCGGGCGCGCCGATCGGGGTGCCCGGTGCGGGGGTGCCCGGTGCCGGGACGCCGTGCACGGGCACGGCCTGCACGGGCACGGCCTGCGCCGGAACACCGTGGGCCGGCACGCCGTGGGCGGGCACGCCCTGCGGCGGGAGGACGGCGGCGCCGGGCGGGACCGCACCGGGAACACCGGCCCCGGGCACGCCGGGGAGGGTGCCGTCCAGCGCGACGCCCTGCACGGGTGCGACAGCCGCGACGCCCTCCGGGCCGCCGAGCTGGTCGGGCCCGGCGAGCAGGTGCTCCGGCAGTCCCTCGTTCGGGACGTGGCCGCCATCGGTCATGTCAAAGCTCCTTCCAGGCCGCTGCCGCGCCCTCGGCGACACGATCACCGACCGCAGCGCCCATCCGCACGGGCCGGGCCTGCATCGGCCCGCCCCTCAATCACACACGGCCGCCGCGCCGAGGCGCTGCGGCCGACAACCTTCCGGCGCGCTGCGGCACCCCGGCCCGCGCGCCACCCGGGTCGGGCGGCGCGTCATCTGAGACAACGACAAGCCGGGGCAACCGGCACGACCGCACCGGACCCTACGGCATTCTCCAGGTCCGGCGGGCGGCCCGTCGAATTGCCCGTACTCCGAACCTCGTCGGTCTGCGCCATGTCAGAAAGGCACCGGACCCGACCGGATCGGGCGGGCTGTCGGACACCGCAGCCGTCCCGGACGCCACACTACCGGCCCGGCGGCGCCGCCTCCCGAATCGGTGTCCGGATGCGACCTGGATCACCGTCCGGCCGGTCCGCGGCGCCGGGTCGCGGGCGTACCTGACGCACCGGGCGGACCGGAGAACCCGGAGAGCGGGCACGGCGGGCGGACGCGGCGGGCGGATTCGGGGGCGGGTGGATCGGCACCGGCTCCCACCGGGATCACCACCCGGCGCCACCGGGCCTTCACGGTTTCTGCGCACCCCAGAGCAGGAAGGTGCCCGGGTCGCCCATGCCGAGGCGCAGACCGGGTCCGTCGGCGGCGGCCCCGGCCGGCGGGAGCAGGGGCGCGGACTGGAGCAGCGCGCCGTCGGCGATGTAGCCGGCGCCGGCGATGACGCGGCGGACCTCCTCGGCCTCGGCGAGGGTGCGGGCGACGGCGACGATCCGTTCGGGGCGGCGGGAGAGCACGGCGCGCACGGCTTCCGGGCCGCCGGTCTCGATGACGGCGGCGTCGGGCTCGGGGAGTTCGCCGAGGACGTCGGGGCCCCGGCCGTGGACGATCTCGACCTCGACGCCGTAGCGGCGGGCGTTGACGGCGAGCCGGGCGCAGGCGGAGCGGTCGGCCTCGACGGCGACGACGGCCGCGCCGAAGCGGGCGGCGTCGACGGCGAGGGCGCCGCTGCCGGCGCCGACGGTCCAGACGAGGTCCCCGGGGCGGGCACCCAGGCGGGCGAGCACGAGCGCGCGGACGTGCGCCGGGAGTGTGTCGGTCGCGCCGGGTGCGCCGGGGTCGGCAGGCGTGCCGGGTGCGCCGGGGGTGCGTCCGGTGCCGGTGTAGGTGTCGGTGGGCAGGGCCCAGCCCCGGTCCGGTCCCGGGTAGCCGACGGGGCGTCCGGCGAGCCAGCCGGCGGCCTCGCCGGCGGCGCCGTTCGCGGGTCCGCCGCCGGGGCCGCCGGCGCTGCTGCCGCCGATGACGAGGACGACGCTGGGGTCGCGCCAGATGTGGTCGGCGACGCGGTCGGAGGTGAGGACAGTGACGTCCTCGTCGGGGGTACCGAGGGCCTCGCAGACGACGAAGGTGCGGTGGACGCCGCGGAGCATGAGGGCGAGTTCGGCGGGGCCGGCGCCGGGTGCGGTGAGGACGGCGACCTTGGGGTGGGCGCGGCAGAGGTTGGCGGCGCGGCGCAGGCGGCCGCCGTGCGCGCTGGCCACCTGGGCGTCCTCCCAGGGCATGCCGGCGCGGGCGAAGGCGGCGGCGACGGAGGAGACGGCGGGGAGGACTTCGAGTTCGAGGCCGTACTCGGGGCGGCGCAGGGTGCGGACGACGCCGAAGAAGCCCGGGTCCCCCTCGGCGATGACGACGGCGGCGCCGCGGTGTTCGGCGATCCGGCGGGCGGCGAGCTGGATGCTGCCGAGCGCGATGCGTTCGGCAGCGGGCGGCACCGGGAGGGCCTTGAGCTGGTAGGGGGCGCCGGCCACCAGGGTGGCTGCGGCGAGGGCCGCGGCGGCGGCCTCGGTGAGCGGTGTGCCGTCCCACCCGATGACCGTGATCCGGTCAGCCATCTGTGGCTGTTCTCCCTCGCCATCCGTGCGCCGACAGGCGGCGCCCGTGTGCGGCGCCGGTGGAGAGGCTACCGGGTGTGATCCCCTCGGCGCGGACATCTCGTACACATGTCCGCGCCGACCGGCCCCGAAGGGCAGCCGGGCGGTCGCGCGGGCCGATTGTGCGGGTTGCCGCGCGGGCCGGTCGTGCGGGTCAGTCGCGCAGCACGTAGCGGTGGCCGCCGGCCCAGGCGGGGGCGGCGGCCTCGGGGGTCTCCAGGTCCTCGGGGAGCAGGCTCCACAGGATGAGGTCGCTGCGGCTCTCGCCGACGGCCGGACGGTCAGGGGCCCGACGGTAGTAGCCCGAGGGCTCGTAGCCGGAGGGGTCGTAGCCCGAGGGGTCGTAGCCCGAGGGGTCGTGCTCCGGGAGGCCGTGGCCCCGGCGGTCCCCTGCCCTGCCGGAGGCGGGATCACCGGGCTCGGCGGACTCGCCGCGCACTATCCAGGCGCTGCGCAGAACGCCCTCGCTGATGCCGCCGATCTTCTGGGCGACCTGCTGGGCGGCGGTGTTCCCGGCGGCAGTGCGCAGTTCGAGGCGCAGGAAGCCCCGGTCCTCGAAGAGCCACTGGGCGACGCCGAGGACGGCCTCGGGGGCGTAGCCCTCGCCGCGGGCCCAGGCGGCGGTGACGAAGGAGATCTCGGTGGAGCGCAGCCGCCAGTCGGTGTGGCGGAGTTCGACCAGGCCGACCAGGCGCTGGGTGAGGTGTTCGGTGACGGCGAGGACGATGCCCCGGCCGGTGGCGCGGTGGGCGGGTGCGAGGGTGCGGGCCAGGTCGAGGGCGTGGGCCTCGGTGTAGGGGTGCGGGTGGTCGGTCCAGGCCAGGACGAGTTCGTCGGCCATCATGTCGGCCAGGCCGGGGGCGTCGTCCTCCGCAAGCGGGCGCAGCAGCAGCCGTTCGGTGCTGATGGCGGTCTCGGGGAAGCTCGCTGCCATGCCGTCTCTCCTCGCCGGGTCGTGGACACACCGTACGCCTCGCCGGTGCCGGGTGGTCACGCGGTGCACGGACCGGACGACGGTACGTCAGAAATGGGCCTGTCGGACCGTCACTGGTGCATACTGCCCGACCGGGCCCCCGCCTGGTTGCGGCGGGGGCCCGGTTCGGTGGTCCGGCGGGACGGGTCGGGAGCGGGTGGCTCCGGGGATCAGAACGCCGGGATGACGGAGCCCTGGAAGGTGTCGTCGATGAACTTCTTGACCTCGGCGGAGTGCAGCAGCTCGGCGAGCTTCTTGACCCGCGGGTCGTTCTCCTTGCCCTTCTTGACCGCGAGGATGTTGGCGTAGGGGTTGCCCTCGGCCTTCTCCAGCACGATCGCGTCGGTGGCGGGCTTGAGGCCGGAGTCGAGCGCGTAGTTGCCGTTGATGACGGCGGCGTCGAGGTCGGCGATGGAGCGGGGCAGCTGGGCGGCCTCCAGCTCCTTCCACTTGAAGTTCTTCGGGTTGCCCGTGACGTCGGCGGGGGTGGCGGCGGTGCCGGCGCCGTCCTTGAGGGTGATGAGCTTGTTGTCGGCGAGCAGCTTGAGCGCGCGGCCCTCGTTGGTGGCGTCGTTGGGCAGGCCGATGGTGGCGCCGTCCGGCAGTTCGGCGATCGCCTTGACCTTCTTGGAGTAGACGCCCAGCGGCTCCAGGTGCACGGCCTCGACGGAGACGATGTCGGTGCCGCGCTTCTTGTTGAAGTCCTCCAGGTACGGCACGTGCTGGAAGTAGTTGGCGTCGGCCGAGCCGTCCTGCACCGCCGTGTTGGGGGTCACGTAGTCGGTGACCTCCTTGACGTTGAGCTTGAGGCCGGCCTTGTCCGCGAGGTTGTCCTTGACGTACTTGAGGATCTGACCGTGCGGGGTGGGGCTGGCGACGACGGTGAGCGGCGCGTTCGGGTCCGAGGAGGCCGAGTCGCCGTTGCTGCCGCAGGCGGCCAGCGAGAGGGCGATGCCGGCGGTGGCGAGGACGCTGGTGAACTTCAGGGCGTTGCGCACGAAAAGTGCCTTTCTGCGTATTGCGGGGAGCCGCGTCCGAGGATCGGACGGGGAAGTCTGGACTCGAAGAGGCCTACGGGAGGACGAGGCCCGCGAGGTCTAGGAGGCGACGAAGTCGGTGTCGGCGCGGGGGCGCAGCAGCCTGGTCCGGCCGCCGCCGCGGCCGCGGTTGGCGAGCCGTCGCACGGCGTAGTCGCCGGCCAGCTGGATCACGGTGACGATGATCGCGATCTCGGCGACGATGACCCACATGAAGGCGGTCTCGAAGCGCAGGTAGCCGTAGCGGTAGGCGAGGTCGCCGAGGCCGCCGCCGCCGACGGTGCCGGCCATCGCGGAGTAGCCGATGAGGGCGATGACGGTGGTGGTGACGGAGGCGACGATGCCGGGGAGGGCTTCGGGGACGAGCGTCTTGCGGACCAGGGTCCAGGTGCTGCCGCCCATCGCCTGGACGGCTTCGACGAGGCCGCGGTCGACCTCGCGGACGTTGGTCTCCACGAGTCGGGCGAAGAAGGGGATGGCGCCGACGGTCAGCGGGACGGTGGCGGCCTGCCAGCCGAGGGAGTTGCCGACCAGCCAGCGGGTGAAGGAGAACAGCGCGATCATCAGGATGATGAACGGCAGTGAGCGGGCGAGGTTCACGACCGCGCCGAGCACCTTGTTGACGGGCTGGTTCTGGAGGGCGCCGCCCTTGGCGGTGAGCACGAGCAGCACGCCGAGCGGGAGTCCGAGGAGGACGGTGCAGACGGTCGACACTCCGACCATCTGGAGGGTCTCCCAGGTGGCGGGCCACATCAGTTCCTGCATCTGGTCCCAGGTCATGCCGCCGCTCCGTTCGCCGTTTCGAGCACGTCCACCTGGAGGCCCTGTTCGCGCAGGAAGCCGATGGGCACGACGTTGTCGTGCCGGGAGCCAGGCAGTTCGACGCGCATCCGGCCGACCATGCGGCCGGCGATGGTCTCGACGGCGGCGCCGAGGATGTTGATGTCGATCTGGTAGGTGCGGGCGAGCTGGGAGACGAAGGGCTGGGCCGGGGCGTCGCCCTGGAAGGTGATCTCCAGCACGGTGGCGCCGGGGTGTCCGGTGCCGAACTCGCTGAGCGGGAAGAGTTCGCGGGCGAGTTCGGAGCCGGGCCGGGCGAGCAGGTCGGTGAGCGCGCCGGACTCGACCACCCGGCCGCCGCGCATCAGGGCGGCGGAGTCGCAGACGGACTTGATGACGTCCATCTCGTGGGTGATGAGCAGCACGGTGAGGCCGAGCTGTTCGTTGAGGTCGCGCAGCAGCTTGAGGATGGAGCGCGTGGTCTCGGGGTCGAGCGCGGAGGTGGCCTCGTCGGAGAGCAGCACCTTGGGGTCGCCGGCGAGGGCGCGGGCGATGCCGACGCGCTGCTTCTGGCCTCCGGAGAGCTGGCCGGGGTAGCTGCGGGCCTTGTCGGTGAGGCCGACGAGGTCGAGCAGTTCGGCGGCCTTGCGGCGGCGCTGGGTGCGGTCCAGTCCGATGATCTCCAGCGGGAGTTCGACGTTCTGCTGGACGGTGCGGGAGGACAGCAGGTTGAAGTGCTGGAAGACCATGCCGATGCGGCGGCGGGCTTCGCGGAGGTCCTTGCCGGCGCGGTTCTCGCCGCCGGCGAGGGCGGTGAGTTCGACGCCGTCCACGGTGACGGTGCCGGAGCTGGGGCGCTCGAGCATGTTGACGCAGCGGATGAGGGTGGACTTGCCGGCGCCGCTGGTGCCGACGACTCCGTAGACCTCGCCGGGGCGGACGTGGAGGTCGACGCCCGCGAGGGCGGTCACCTCGCGGCCGCGGGATCGGTAGACCTTGGTGAGGTCCGTGGTGGTGATCACAGCTGCTTCCGTGGGTCGGGGGCGGGCGGCGTGCGGAGGCCGCAGCGCCGTGCGGTCGGCGCCGGGAACGGCGTCGCGCCGGGGGATCCGGACCTGCCACCCCTTGATCGTCGCCGCTGGGCGGCCGGGCCGCGCGACGGCGTGGCCCTTACGAGTCAGCGGACTGCCCGCGGGTGTGCGGGCAGGCCGAAGAAGGGGGGTGCGGCAGGATGGGCGCGTCCGCACGGACGGGAACGACGCCGGGGTTCTCGCTTCGGGGCGCGAGGAGAGGCACTCTCAGCGGGTGCCGGGGGCGGTGGCCCTCAGCGGTGACACATTCGACGGCACATGGCGCTCTCACCTGCCGGCGGGGTGCCGGTGGGGGTCCATTTCGTCGTCGCAGTCATGTGAGCCAGTAAATCAGATGGTTCGGAGAGGTCCCAATTATTTCGCAACAGCGTCCGCAATGCGGACACTCATCGCATTGAGCTGCGCGAACGGCGACCGGCGCCGCCTTCGGGAGTCCGAATGATGGCGGCGCCGGTTCCGGCGGGGCCCGCGCGGGGCGGGCCGGGGCTTCAGGCGGTGGCGGCGAGCGGGGCCGCGGCGGACTTCTCCAGGTGCACCAGGGTGATCCGGCCGCTGATCTGTTCGACGGTGGTCTGGCGGTAGCCGAGTCGGGCGTAGAGGCGCAGGTTGCCGAGGCTGCGGTGGCCGGTGAAGAGTCGGTAGGAGTTCACCGCGCCGTCCGCGGCGAGGCGGCGCTCCAGCGCCTCCAGCAGCCGGCCGCCCAGGCCGTGGCGCTGCATCCGGGGGTGGACGACCAGACGCCCTATCCGGCCGACGCCGTCGGGGCCGAGGTGGCCCCGGACGGTGCCGACGATCTCGTCGCCGAGGCGGGCGACGAGCACGTGCCGCTCGGTCAGCTCTTCGCGCAGGCTCTCCAGGGTCTGGGTCAGCGGCTCGATGGCCCAGTCCCCGTAGAGCTCGGCCTCGCTCTGGTAGCCGAGGTACTGGAGCTTGAGGATCTGCTCCGCGTCGTCCGTCCCGGCGGTCGAAATGATCACGCTCATGCCCATGTGCGGGGGCCTCCCCATCGTTGTACCCGGCGCGCGAGAGGTGAGGGTGTCGCACCGGTTGGCTGCCGGAGGGTGTCCCGGCCGGGGATCCGCCCAGACCGGGGGTGGCGCACGAACGTACCAGCCCGCACGGCCCTGGTGGGGCCGTGTCGGCGGCGGCGCGCTCACGGTCAGTATCCGAGCCGGCGCGCCACCGTCAAGAGCCGCGTTCGCCAGCGCCTTACCCGGGTGTCAGCTGATCTCAACCTCGTGGCCGCCGGACGTGGCGAGGGTCACGCCCGGCGGGACGGGGCCGGGCGGGAGCAGGACGAGGGCGGCCGGGAGCACGGCGGGGGTGGCCGGGACGGGCGGCGGGGCGCGGGCCGGGGGGAGCACGGCCGCCGCTCAGGCGTAGCGCTCGGCGTGCAGCAGGACGCGCAGGCAGGCCAGGCAGCGGGCCCGGGTGGGGCCGATGGAGCCGCGCGGCATGCCGAGGCGGTGGGAGAGCTCGCGGTAGGTCGGCGGCGGATCCTCGGCGAGGGCGGCGACCAGTTGCGGGCAGCGCCCGGGCAGGGCGGCGACGGCCTCGCGGACGCGGCGGCGGCGCAGCTCGGCGAGGACCTCGTCCTCGGCGGAGGGGACGGACGGCAGGGCGGTGCACATACCGTGCTTGACCGGGTGGGGGCCGTCCCGGTTACGGGCGGCCGGTCGCATACGGACGGGAGGGGCGCGGCGGAGTACCGCCGCGCCCCTCCCGGACGGTGGGTGGTGGGGGGCCGGTCAGCCCGTCACCCACTCCTGCTGGGCGGCGAGGTCGGCCTTGATCTCGCCGAGCTGGACGGCGACGGCGCTGGGCGCGGTGCCGCCGCGGCCGTTGCGGGAGGCGATGGCGCCGTGGACGTTGAGCACCGACCGCACCTCGGGGGTGAGGTGTCCGGAGATGGCGGCGAACTGCTCGTCCGTCAGGTCGGCGAGTTCGATGCCCTGCGCCTCGCACTCCTTGACGCAGGCTCCGGCGACCTCGTGCGCGACCCGGAACGGCACGCCCTGCTTGACCAGCCATTCGGCGATGTCGGTGGCGAGGGAGAAGCCGGCCGGGGCGAGTTCCTCCAGCCGCTCGCGGTGGACGGTGAGGGTGGCCATCATGCCGGTGAAGGCGGGCAGCAGGACTTCGAGGGTGTCGCAGGAGTCGAAGACCGGCTCCTTGTCCTCCTGGAGGTCGCGGTTGTAGGCGAGCGGGAGGGCCTTGAGGGTGGCGAGCAGGCCGGTGAGGTTGCCGATGAGCCGGCCGGACTTGCCGCGGGCGAGTTCGGCGATGTCGGGGTTCTTCTTCTGCGGCATGATCGACGAGCCGGTGGAGAAGGCGTCGTGCAGCGTGATGAAGCCGAACTCCTTGGTGTTCCAGATGATCACCTCCTCCGCGATCCGGGACAGGTTGATCCCGATCATCGCGGTGACGAAGGCGAATTCGGCGACGAAGTCGCGCGAGGCGGTGCCGTCGACGGAGTTGCCGACCGAGCCGCCCTCGAAGCCGAGGTCGGCGGCGACGGCCTCCGGGTCGAGGCCGAGCGAGGAGCCGGCCAGTGCCCCGGAGCCGTAGGGGGAGACGGCGGTGCGGACGTCCCACTGGCGCAGCCGCTCGGCGTCCCGGCCGAGGGCCTGCACGTGCGCGAGGACGTGGTGGGCGAAGAGCACGGGCTGGGCGTGCTGGAGGTGGGTGCGGCCCGGCATCGCGGTGTCCGGGTGGGCCTCGGCGAGGCCGACCAGGGCGTGCTGGAGGTCGAGCAGCAGGCCGCCGATGGTCTTCGCGTGGTCCCGCAGGTACATCCGGAAGAGGGTGGCGATCTGGTCGTTGCGGGAGCGTCCGGCCCGGAGCTTGCCGCCGAGGTCGGGGCCGAGGCGCTCCAGCAGGCCGCGTTCCAGGGCGGTGTGGACGTCCTCGTCGGCGACGGTGCCGGTGAAGGTACCGGCCTCGACGTCGGCGAGCAGCCGGTCGAGCCCGTCGTGCATGGCGGTGAGTTCGTCGGCGGTGAGCAGGCCGGCCTTGTGCAGGGCGCGGGCGTGGGCCTTGGAGCCGGCGATGTCGTAGGGGGCGAGCCGCCAGTCGAAGTGCACCGAGGCGGAGAGCCTGGCCAGGGCCTCGGAGGGGCCGTCGGCGAAGCGGGCGCCCCAGAGGCGGACGTCGCCACCGGTGGCGGTCTGGTCGGCGGACATCGCTGGCTCCTTACGGACGTGCGGGAAGGGGGGGTCGGGGGGGTGGTCCCCGGCCGGCCCGCGGGAACGGGGCGCGGCCGGGGTCCGGGGCGGCTCAGCCCAGGTCGCGGCGGGCGGCGATCTTCGAGGAGAGGCCGAAGATCTCGATGAAGCCCTTGGACATCGACTGGTCGAAGGTGTCGCCGGTGTCGTAGGTGGCGAGGTTGAAGTCGTACAGCGACTGGTCCGACTTGCGGCCGTTGACGACGGCCCGGCCGCCGTGCAGGACGATCCGGATGTCGCCGGAGACGTGCTGGTTGGCCTCGTTGACGAAGCCGTCGAGGGCGCGCTTGAGCGGGGAGAACCACAGGCCGTCGTAGACCAGTTCGGCCCAGCGCTGCTCGACCTGCCGCTTGTAGCGGGCGAGTTCGCGCTCGACGGTGACGTTCTCCAGCGCCTGGTGGGCGGTGATCAGGGCGATCGCGCCGGGGGCCTCGTAGATCTCCCGGGACTTGATGCCGACGAGGCGGTCCTCGACCATGTCGAGCCGGCCGACGCCCTGGGCGCCGGCGCGCTTGTTGAGCTCCTCGATCGCCTGGAGGACGGTGACCTTGCGGCCGTCGATCGCGACCGGGACGCCGGCGTCGAAGGTGATGACCACCTCGTCGGCCTCGCGCGCGGTGGCGGGGTTCTGGGTGTACTCGTAGACGTCCTCGATCGGGGCGTTCCAGATGTCCTCGAGGAAGCCGGTCTCGACGGCCCGGCCGAAGACGTTCTGGTCGATCGAGTACGGGGACTTCTTGGTGGTGGCGATCGGCAGGCCCTTGGCCTCGGCGAAGGCGATGGCCTTGTCCCGGGTCATCGCGTAGTCGCGGACCGGGGCGATGCACTTGAGGCCCGGGGCCAGCGAGTTGATGCCGACCTCGAAGCGGACCTGGTCGTTGCCCTTGCCGGTGCAGCCGTGGGCGACGGTGGTGGCGCCGTGCTTCTGGGCGGCGGCCACCAGGTGCTTGACGATGACCGGCCGGGAGAGGGCGGACACCAGCGGGTACTGGCCCTGGTAGAGGGCGTTGGCCTTGACGGCCGGGAGGCAGTACTCGTCGGCGAACTCGTCGCGGGCGTCGGCGACCTCGGCCTCGACGGCGCCGCAGTCCAATGCCCGCTGACGGATGACGTCCAGGTCCTCGCCGCCCTGGCCGACGTCGACGGCGACGGCGATGACCTCGGCGCCCGTCTCCTCGGCGATCCAGCCGATGCAGACGGACGTGTCCAGACCGCCCGAGTAGGCGAGTACGACGCGCTCGGTCACGGCTTTCTCCTTCACAACTGTGCGAACAGGCTTACGGCGATAGGCATAAGTATGCACTACTCCGTATGAAACTCAAAACCCATGGCCGGGTGGGTTCCGGATACGCCTGTGGGCCCGGTCGTGACCGGGCCCACAGGGCGGTGCGGGGGCTGTGCGGCGCTGAGCCGGGGGCTACTGCGCCTTCGCCTGGGCGAGCTGCATGAGGTGGTCGGCGAGGGCCTGGCCGCCGGCCGGGTCGCGGCTGATCAGCAGGACGGTGTCGTCGCCGGCGATGGTGCCGATGATCTCGAACACCTCGGCCTGGTCGATCGCCGAGGCCAGGAACTGCGCCGCGCCGGGCGGGGTGCGCAGCACCACCAGGTTGCCGGAGGCGGTCGCGGAGACCATGAGCTCGCCGGCCAGCCGGGCCATCCGGCCCTCTGTGGCGGACTCCCCCATCGGCGCGCGCGGGGTGCGGTCGCCGCCCTCGGCCGGGACGGCGTAGATGAGCGCGCCGTCCCGGTTGCGGATCTTCACCGCGCCCAGCTCGTCCAGGTCCCGGGAGAGGGTGGCCTGGGTGACCACGAGTCCGTCGTCGGCGAGCAGCTTGGCGAGCTGGCTCTGCGAGCGCACGGGCTGGCGGGTGAGCAGGTCCACGATCCGCCGGTGGCGCGCGGTGCGGGTCTGCGGGACCTGCGGCGTCGGGCCGGCGGCGGGCTGGCCGGAGTGGGGAACGGTCATGTGATTATTCTCCCGGACTACGCTCGGTTCGCATCGTCCGGGGCGTCCGCGCGCACCGACCGCAGCACGGCCGGCAGCGCGGCGAGGAACGCGTCCGCCTCCTGCTCGGTGAGCACCAGCGGCGGCGCCAGCCGCACCGCGTCCGGCACCGCGGCGTTCACCAGGAAGCCGGCCTCCTGGAGGCCCGCCTGCACCTTCGCGGAGACCGGGGCGGTGAGCACGATGCCGAGCAGCAGCCCGGCCCCGCGCACGTGCGAGACCAGCGGGTCGCCGATCGCCTCGATGCCGTGCCGCAGCCGCTCGCCGATCTTGTGGGCGTGCTCCAGCAGGCCCTCGGAGCCGATGGTGTCCAGCACCGCGAGCGCGGCCGCCGCGACCACCGGGTTGCCGCCGAAGGTGGTGCCGTGCTGGCCCGGGGTGAGCAGCTCGGCGGCCTCGCCGAAGGCGAGCACGGCGCCGATCGGCAGGCCGCCGCCGAGCGCCTTGGCGAGCGTGACGACGTCCGGTTCGACGCCCTCGACGGCCTGGTGGGCGAACCAGTGGCCGGTCCGGCCGACGCCGGTCTGGATCTCGTCGAGGACGAGCAGGGTGCCGGTGGCGCGGGTGATCTCGCGGGCGGCCCGCAGATAGCCGTCGGGCAGCGGGACGGCGCCGTTCTCGCCCTGGATCGGCTCCAGGAAGACGGCGGCCGTGTCGGTGGTGACGGCCGCGCGCAGCGCCTCCACGTCGCCGAACGGGACGTGGGTGACGTCGCCGGGCAGCGGGCGGAACGGCTCCTGCTTGGCGGGCTGGCCGGTGAGCGCGAGGGCGCCCATGGTGCGGCCGTGGAAGGCGCCCTCCAGGGCGACCAGGTGGGTGCGGCCGGTCCGGCGGGAGATCTTGAAGGCGGCCTCGTTGGCCTCGGCGCCGGAGTTGCAGAAGAACACCCGCCCGGGGCGCCCGTCGAGTTCCAGCAGCCGTTCGGCGAGGGCGACGGTGGGCTCGGCCAGGAACAGGTTGGAGATGTGGCCGAGGGTGGCGATCTGCCGGCTCACGGCCTCGACCACGGCCGGGTGGGCGGTGCCGAGGGCGTTGACCGCGATGCCGCCGAGCAGGTCGGTGTAGGCCTTGCCGTCGGCGTCCCAGAGGGTGCTGCCCTCGCCGCGGACCAGCGGGATTCGCGGGGTGCCGTAGTTGTCGGTGAAGGCGTGCTGCCACCGCTCGGTCAGCTGGGCGTTGGAAGTCATGCGAGTCCCCCGGTCACGGTCGTTTCGTCGGCGGGCACGACCATGGTGCCGATGCCCTCGTCGGTGAAGATCTCCAGCAGCAGGCTGTGCGGCACCCGGCCGTCCAGCACGCGGGCGGTGCCGACGCCCGAGCGGACGGCGTTCAGGCAGCCCTCCATCTTGGGCACCATGCCGGAGGCGAGGCCCGGCAGCAGCTCCTCCAGCTCGGTGGCGTCCAGCTGGCTGATCACGTCGTCCGAGTTCGGCCAGTCCTTGTAGAGGCCCTCGACGTCGGTCAGCACGACGAGCATCTCGGCGCCGAGGGCGACCGCGAGGGCGGACGCGGCGGTGTCGGCGTTGATGTTGTAGACGTGGCCGTCGGTGCCGCGGGCGATCGAGGAGACCACCGGGATCCGGCCGTCCGCGATCAGCGCCTTCACCGCGCCCGCCTCGACGTTGACGATGTCGCCGACCAGGCCGATGTCGACCGACTCGCCGTCGACGACCGCGTACCGCTTGACCGCGGTCATGGTGTGGGCGTCCTCGCCGGTCATGCCGACCGCGAACGGGCCGTGCTCGTTGAGCAGGCCGACCAGCTCCCGCTGCACCTGGCCGGCGAGCACCATCCGGACCACGTCCATGGTCTCCGGGGTGGTGACCCGCAGGCCGTTGGTGAACGAGGACTCCAGGCCGAGGCGGTCGAGCTGGGCGCTGATCTGCGGGCCGCCGCCGTGCACCACGACGGGGTGGAGCCCGGCGAAGCGCAGGAAGACGACGTCCGCGGCGAAGGCGGCCTTGAGCTCGTCGTCGACCATGGCGTTGCCGCCGAACTTGATGACGACGGTCTTGCCGTGGAAGCGCTCCAGCCACGGCAGGGCCTCGATGAGCGTCATGGCCTTGGGCAACGCGGTGTTGTTCCGGGCCTGTTCGCCCTTGGGTGCGATCTTCACGGTTCTGGTCCCCCGGCTCGGGTGGCGGCGGTCGGACGGTCGGCCGGCGGGCCGGCCCGCCGTCAGGTGGAGTAGGCGCTGTTCTCGTGCACGTAGTCGGCGGTGAGGTCGTTGGTCCACAGGGTGGCGGCGGCCCCGCCGGCGTTGAGGTTCGCGGTGATCACGACCTCGCGCCCGGTCATGTCGACCAGGTCCCGGTCCTCCCCCACACTGCCGTCGCGGCACACCCAGACGCCGTTGATCGCGACATCGAGCCGGTCCGGGTCGAAGGCGGCGTCGGTGGTGCCGATCGCGGCCAGCACCCGGCCCCAGTTGGGGTCCTCGCCGTGGATGGCGCACTTGAGCAGGTTGTTGCGGCCGATCACCCGGGCGACGCCGACGGCCTCGTCCTCGGTGGCGGCACCGGTGACGTCGATCCGGATGTCCTTGCTCGCACCCTCGGAGTCGCCGATCAGCTGCCGGGCGAGGTCGGCGCAGACCGCGCGCACCGCCTCGTCGAACTCGGCCGGGTCCGGGACGGTGCCGCTGGCGCCGGAGGCGAGCAGCAGCACGGTGTCGTTGGTCGACATGCAGCCGTCGGAGTCGATCCGGTCGAAGGTGGTGCGGGTGGCGGCGCGCAGCGCGGTGTCCAGAGCGGCCGCGTCGGCGTCGGCGTCGGTGGTGAGCACGACCAGCATGGTGGCGAGGCCCGGGGCGAGCATGCCGGCGCCCTTGGCCATGCCGCCGACCGTCCAGCCGGCCGGGCTGGTGACCTGGGCGGTCTTGTGGACGGTGTCGGTGGTCTTGATGGCGATCGCGGCGGCCTCGCCGCCGGCGGCGTCGAGCGCGGCGGCGGCGGTGGCGACACCGGGCAGCAGGAGGTCCATCGGCAGCCGGACGCCGATCAGGCCGGTGGAGGCGACGGCGACCTCGCCGGCGCTCAGCTTCAGCTCCTCGGCGGCCTTCTCGGCGGTGGCGTGGGTGTCCTGGAAGCCCAGCGGGCCGGTGCAGGCGTTGGCGCCACCGGAGTTGAGGACGACGGCGGAGACCGTGCCGCCCTTGAGGACCTGCTCGGACCAGAGCACGGGGGCGGCCTTGACCCGGTTGGCGGTGAAGACGCCGGCCGCGGCGAGCGAGGGGCCGTCGTTGACGACCAGGGCGAGGTCCGGGGTGCCGGAGGCCTTGATCCCGGCGGTGACGCCGGCGGCCCGGAAGCCCCGGGCAGCGGTCACGCCGATGTTCTGGTGGTTCGTCACGGTGCGACTCCGTTCACGGGAAGGCCGAGCTCCTCGGGCAGGCCGAGGGCGATGTTCATGCTCTGCACCGCGCCGCCGGCGGTGCCCTTGACCAGGTTGTCGATCGCGCTGATCGCCACGATCCGCCCGGCGGCCGCGTCCAGGGCGACCTGCACCAGCGCGGTGTTGGCGCCGTAGACGCTGCTGGTCTGCGGCCACTGCCCGGCGGGGAGCAGGTGGACGAACGGCTCGTCCGCGTACGCCTCGGCGTAGGCGGCGCGCAGTTCCTCGGCGCCCACCCCCGGCCTGGCCTTCGCGGAGCAGGTGGCGAGGATGCCGCGCGGCATCGGGACCAGGGTGGGGGTGAAGGAGACGCTGACCGGCTCGCCCGCGAGCGGGGTGAGGTTCTGGGCCATCTCCGGGGTGTGCCGGTGGACGCCGCCGACGCCGTAGGCGCTGACGCTGCCCATCACCTCGCTGCCGAGCAGGTGGGTCTTGGCGGCCTTGCCGGCGCCGGAGGTGCCGGAGGCGGCGACCACCACCGCCTCGGGCTCGGCGAGGCCGGCCGCGTAGGCGGGGAACAGCGCCAGCGAGACGGCCGTCGGGTAGCAGCCGGGGACGGCGATCCGGTTGACGCCCTTGAGCGCGTCGCGGTGGCCGGGCAGCTCGGGCAGGCCGTAGGGCCAGGTGCCGGCGTGCGCCGAGCCGTAGAACTGCTCCCAGTCGGAGGCTGCCTTGAGCCGGAAGTCGGCGCCGCAGTCGACGACCAGGACGTTCTCGCCGAGGGCCTCGGCCACGGCGGCGGACTGTCCGTGCGGCAGCGCCAGGAAGACCACGTCGTGGTCGGCCAGCACCTCCGGGGTGGTGGGCTCCAGGATCCGGCCGGCCAGCGCCGGGAGGTGCGGCTGGAGCAGTCCCAGCGCGGTGCCCGCGTTGGAGCCGCCGGTCAGCGCCCCGATCTCGACCTCCGGGTGGCCGAGCAGCAGGCGCAGCACCTCACCGCCCGCGTACCCGCTCGCGCCGGCGACGGCGACTCGCAATGCCATGGCGTTCCTCCTTTGTCGAGGCATGAATATACGCAGCACCGAACATTCATGCAAGGAGTTCCGGCCGACCCGCCCCGGGACGGGCGTGGCGCCCGGCGGGCCTCGGTGGCGGACGGCGGGCGTGGCGCCCGGCGGGCGGGCCTCAGCGGCGGATGGGCCTCAGCGCTTGACGGCCTTCAGCACCACGAACTTCGGATTGCCCGCGACCGTCCGGCAGTTGCCGAACAGCCGGCGGAGCTTGACGTGGTAGTCGAGATGGCGGTTGCCGACCACCCAGAGTTCGCCGCCGGGGCGCAGGGCGCGGCGGGCGCCGGTGAACATCCGCCAGGCGGTGGCGTCGGTGGTGGCCTGGTGGGAGTGGAACGGCGGGTTGTTGAGGACGAGGTCCACCGAGCCGGCCGGCACGTCCGCGTCGGCGAGCGCGTCGGCGGTGCGGAACTCCGCCCGGGCGTCCGGGCCGAGGTTGGCGCGGAAGGTCTCCTCGGCGGAGGCCACCGCCTGGTGCGACTCGTCGACGAAGAGCAGCTCGGCCCCCGGGGTGGCCAGCGCGGCGGCGGTGCCCACCACGCCGTTGCCGCAACCGAGGTCCACCACCCGGGCGCCCGGGGCGGCGGTCGGCAGGTGGGCGAGCAGGAAGCGGGTGCCGATGTCCAGGCGGTCGGCGCAGAAGGTGCCGGCGTGGTTGGTGACGGTGCGGCCCGAGACGGCGCCGATGTCGCCGGGCAGGGCGTAGCGGTGCGGCCACGGGTTGGGGCCGGGGTCGAGCGCCCGGTCCGGGGTGCAGAGGATCAGCCGGGCCTTGCGGACCGCGAGCGAGGTGCGGGTCGGGCCGAGGATCCGCTCGAAGAGCCGCAGGGTGGAGGTGTGGATCTCGGTGACCATGCCGGTGCCGAGCACGACCGTGTCCGGGTGGAGGGCCGGGGCGAGCCGGTGCAGCTGGTCCTCCAGCAGGGCGAGGCTCTTCGGGACCCGCACCAGCAGGACGTCGATCCGCTCGGGCGGGGTGTCGCGGGTGGTCAGCAGCCGGGCGGCGGCGGGGTCGGCGCCGGCCCGGGCGAGGTTGGCGAGGGTGGCGCGCTGGGCGAGGTGCGAGTCGCTGATCTGGGTGACCGCGGCGAGCGGGCCCGCGGTGGCCGGCACCGTGGCGAGCGCCGTGGTGAGCGCGCCCCAGCGGTCGCCGAGGACGGTGACGGCGCGGCCGGCCAGGGCGGTGGCCCGGCCCCCGGCCGAGTCGGCCTCGCCGGCCAGGTGCCGCAGCAGGTACTCGTCGGCGGCGTCCCAGGCGCGCAGCCGCTCGCGCGGATCCTCCGGGAAGCGGGTGAGGCCGAGGGCCCCCCAGGGAGTCGGGAAAGGAGTCGGGGCGGCCGGTTCGGCGAGGCGGTTCATCGTGGCCCAGGCTAGCCGACCGCCCGACCGCCCGTACCGGGCGCGGGCCGGGACCCCGGCCGATACTGGAAGGACCCTAGGGGTCCCGAGGGAAGGCACGAGGCCATGGACTGGAAACTGGAAGTGGTGGTGGTCCCGGTGGCGGACGTCGACCGGGCCAAGACCTTCTACGAGGAACAGGCCGGTTTCACCGTCGACCACGACACCCGGATCCGGGACGGCCTGCGGGTGGTGCAGCTGACGCCGCCCGGCTCCGGCTGCTCGATCGTGCTGGGCACCGACCTGACCGACGCCCCGGCCGGCTCGGTGAAGGGGCTCCAGCTCGTGGTGCCGGACATCGACCGCGCCTACAAGGAGCTGCTGGCCCGCGGCGTCGAAGTGAGCCCGGTGCAGCACTTCGAGGCCGGGAACCGGGTGGACGGCCGCGGCGAGGTGTGGAACTCCTTCGTCTTCTTCAACGACCCGGACGGCAACGCCTGGGCCGTCCAGGAGGCCCCCGGCCGCCGCTGAGCACCGGATCCCGCAGCCCTAAGCTCGAGGGATGGTCGAGAACGAGGGAAACGTCCGGGTGGACAGCTGGATCTGGTCGGTCCGGCTGGCGAAGACGCGGTCGGCCGCCGCGGCGGCCTGCAAGGCCGGGCACGTGCGGGTGAACGGCGAACGGGCCAAGCCGGCGCAGGCGGTGAAGCCGGGCGACGAGGTCCGGGTGCGCCAGGAGGGGTGGGAGCGGGTCGTCGTGGTGCGCAGGCTCATCCGCAAGCGGGTCGGCGCCGAGGTCGCGGCCGACTGCCTGGTGGACAACAGCCCGCCGCGCCCGGCCCGGGAGTTCGTCGCCGCCCCCGGCCTGCGCGACCGCGGCGCCGGCCGCCCCACCAAGCGCGACCGCCGCGACATGGACGGCCTGCGCGGCCGCTGACGGCGGCCCGGGGCCGGGCGGTCCGCCCGGCCCCGGGCCGCCGCTCCGTCGCGCTCCTGCCTGACCCCGGCTCAGTTCTTGACGGCGACGCCGGCGTAGGCGGAGACGTCCTGCCAGCCGGCGGGGAGGTCCGCGGTGGGGACGTGGCCGGCGACGGGGCGCCAGAGCGGGAGTTGGACCAGGCCGGGGCCGACGAACTCGAAGTCGCCGAAGAAGGGTTCGACGGCCGCGCGCGGGCGCAGCACCAGCGGGGCGCTGGCGCTGCGGTAGATGCGGGTGCCCTCGGCGGCGCTCTCGCGGGAGGCGAAGTCGGGGCTGCCGTGGGAGAGGATCAGCACGCTGCCGGGGGCGAGCGCCTCGCGCAGGGTGCTGACGATCCGCTCGGCGCCGTCCTCGTCGCGGATGAAGTGCAGGACGGCGACCAGCATCAGGGCGACCGGCCTGCCGAGGTCGACGGCGCCGCGCAGGGCGGGGTGGTCGAGGATCGCCCCGGGCTCGCGCAGGTCCGCCTCGATGACGGAGGTGTGGCCGGCCGGGTGGCCGGAGAGCAGGGCGCGGGCATGGGTGGCCACGATCGGGTCGTTGTCGATGTAGACGACCCGGGCGTCGGGCGCGACCCGCTGGGCGACCTCGCTGGTGGAGCCGACGGCCGGGATGCCGGTGCCGATGTCGACGAACTGCCGGATTCCCCGGCCGGCCGCGAACTCCACGGCCCGGCCGAGGAATTCGCGGTTGGTGCGGGCCAGCAGCGGCAGCGCCGGGTAGGCGGCGATGGCGGCCTCGGCGGCCTTGCGGTCGGCCTCGAAGTTGTCCTTGCCGCCCAGGTAGTAGTCGTACATCCGGGCGGTGTGCGGGACGCCGGTGTCGAGTTCCGTCGGCGGCTGCCAGTCGTCGGCGCGCGCCCATTCCCAGCCGCTCAGGACGTCGGCCGTCGTGCTCGTGTCCTCGGTCATCTTCCGCCCCCTGGTGTCCGCTGCGTATCCGCTGCGTGCTGTGCGTCCGGCACGTCCGCTGCCGGACGTCCCGGGCCCCGTCGCGCCGTGCGGCCGGCGGGCGGCCGCCGAGCGGCCCCCACCGCACGGTGCGCCGTGATCGTAACCGACGACACCCCTTCGAAACAGCGGTAGTTCAGGTTTCCGCAGCGTCCGAACGATGCCGCGCGGGCGGGTGCGCGCCGGTCCGCGCCGGGAGCGCCTGGCGTTCGCCGCCCGGGGAAGCCGTCTCTATGCTGGCTGCCGATGACTGTCGACCGGCGCACCGTTCTGCGCACCACCGTCAAGCTGGCCGCTCTCGCCTCGGCCGGCGGGCTGCTCACGGCCTGCGGCGACACCGGCCGCCGCCGGGCCGATCCAGGGTCGTTCGCGGTGCGCCCGGGCCCGGTGGACCCCTCCGGGACCGTGGACCCGGCCTGGCCGGCCGGCGAGGGTCCCGCCTCGCCGGCGCCCACCGCCTCGGCCCGGCCGGCCGACGGGCCCGTGCCGGAGGGCGCCGCCGCCCGGGCGGCCGCCAGCGCGCCGCCGGTCCCGCCGGTGCTGCCGCCGCTGGCGCCCGGCACACCGGTCGAGGTGGCGTACGGGCCGCGCACCGGCCGCAACGTCGCGCTGACCTTCCACGGCAGCGGCGATCCGGCGCTGGCCACGGCGCTGCTGGAGACCGCCGAGAAGCGCGGCGTCGGCCTGACCGTGATGGTCGTCGGCAGCTGGCTGGACCAGCAGCCGCAGATGGCCCGGCGGATCCTGGACGGCGGCCACGAGCTGGGCAACCACACCCAGAACCACCAGAACATCTCGGCGATGGCCCCGGACCGGGCGCGCGACGAGATCGCCCAGTGCGCCGAGCGGCTGCAGCGGCTGACCGGCTCGATCGGCCGCTGGTTCCGCCCGTCCGCCGCCCAGTACGCGACGCCGATGGTGCGGGAGCAGGCCCGGGCGGTCGGCTACGAGCACGTGCTCGCCTTCGACGTGGACCCGCGCGACTACGCCGACCCGACCGCCGCCGAACTACAGCGGCGGGTGCTCGCCTCGGTGCGCGGCGGCTCGGTGGTCGCCCTGCACCTGGGGCACCGCTGCACGGTGGACGCCCTGCCCGGCATCCTCGACGGCCTCGCCAGGGCCGGCCTCGCGCCGGTGACCGCCAGCCGCCTCTGCGCCTGATCCCGCACCGGCCCGACCCGGCCCCCGAGGGGCCGCCGGCCCCTCTCCGCCCGGGGCGGACGGGGGCTGCGGGGCCGTGGGATGCTTCGGGAATGCGGTACATCATCATCGGGGCGGGTGCGGTGGGCGGCACGATCGGTGCCCGGCTGCACGAGGGTGGACACGAGGTGGTCCTGGTGGCGCGCGGCGCGCACCTGGGGGCGCTGCGCGCGGACGGACTGCGGTTCGGGACGCCGCAGGGCACCCGGACGCTGCGGATCCCGGCGGTCGGCGGGCCGGCGGAGCTGGCGCTGCGGCCGGACGACGTGCTGGTGCTCGCCGTGAAGTCGCAGGACACCGCCGCCGTGCTGGCCGAGTGGGCGCCGCGCCCGGTGGCGGGCGGCGGGACGGCCGCCGAGCGGCTGCCGCTGGTGTGCGCGCAGAACGGCGTGGAGAACGAGCGGCTCGCGCTGCGGCTGTTCCGCGAGGTGCTGGCGGTGTTCGTGTGGATGCCTTCCACCCATGTGGCGCCGGGCCGGGTGAGCGCGAACGGCACCCCGGTGAGCGGGATCCTGCGGCTCGGCGGGTACCCGTCCGGCAGCGGGGGCGCGCGGGCCGCCGCGATCGCCGCCGACCTCGACGGGTCGGGCTTCAGCGCGCCGGTGGACGCGGACGTGGCGCGGTGGAAGTACACCAAGCTGCTCGGCAACCTCGGCAACGCCCTGGACGCGGTGGCCGGGCGGGGCCCGTACGGCCGGGGGTCGGCGGACGGCCGGCTGGAGGCGCTGTACGAGCGGGTGACCGCCGAGGGCGCGGCCGTGCTGGCGGCCGCCGGAATCCCCCACGACGATCCGGACGAGCTGGCCCGCACC
Organism: Streptomyces sp. XY431; assembly: GCF_001279805.1. Taxonomy (NCBI): domain Bacteria; kingdom Bacillati; phylum Actinomycetota; class Actinomycetes; order Kitasatosporales; family Streptomycetaceae; genus Streptomyces; species Streptomyces sp. XY431. The sequence goes on along the minus strand of NZ_LGDO01000128.1, from coordinate 23,422 downwards.
TGTGGCAAGGCGCTGCGGCTGGAGCCGGTGGAGGGCGAGCAGCGGACCGGGTCCTCGTCCTGGCAGAGCCTGGCGCGCGGGACGGGTTCGATCGAGGCGGACCACCTGAACGGCGAGATCGTCCTGCTGGCGCGGCTGCACGGGGCGGCGGCGCCGCTGAACGAGGCGCTCCAGTGGCTGGCCGGGGAGTTCGCCCGGGCCGGGCGGGCGCCGGGTTCGCTCACTCCGGCGGAGCTGGACGCACTGGCGGCGCTCGCCGGCCTCTGAGCGCCCCTCCCGCACCCCGTCACAGCTGCACCCGCACGCCCCCGCGCCGTCAGCCGGTCAGCCCAGCGGGTCGTCCGGCCCGTAGGTGCGCAGCCGCAGCGTCCGGGCGTCCGCCGCGCGGATCTCCTCCGCGCGGCGGACCAGCTCCTCCAGGTTGTCCCGCCCGGCGTGGATGAACCGTCCGTGCAGCGCGTCGAAGCGCCCGCGCGCGGCGTCCACGGTGACGGCGACCATGTACGGGACGGAGCCCCAGGTCTTCATGTCCTGGAACATCGGCATCCCGGCGGTCATGTCGGTGGCGACGGCGCCGGGGCTGATGTCGAGGACGACGACCCCGTGCTCGGCGAGCGGGTCGGCGAGGTTGTCGGAGAGCCGGAGCAGCGCGGCCTTGGAGGTGGCGTACGCGGTGTACCGGCCCTCGGGGCGCAGCGCGAAGCCGGAGTTGAGGTTGAGGACGCGGCCGCGGCGGCGCTCGACCATGCCGGGCAGGACGCAGCGCAGCAGGTTGTAGGGGCCGCGCAGGTTGACCTCGACGACCTGCCACCACTGGTTGACGTCGGTCTCCCAGAGCGGGGCCTCGACCGGGTCGGTCCGGCCGGCGTTGTTGACCAGCAGGTCGATCGGGCCGAGGTCGCGTTCGACGACGCGGACGGCCTCGCGGACCGAGCCGGGGCGGGTGACGTCGGCGGTGACGGCGACCCCGCGCGAGCCGTGCCGGACGCATTCCTTGAGGGTGTCGGTGAGGGTCTCGTGGGTGCGGCCGACCAGGCCGACGGCCATGCCCTCGGCGGCGAGGCCGATGGCGATCTCCCGGCCGATGCCGCGGCCGGCGCCGGTGACCAGGGCGACCTGTCCCGTGAGCGATCCCGTCGGCATGCCCCTGCTCCTTCGCCTGTCCCCGGCCACCCGCTGTCCGGCCCGCATTCTGTCCCCCGGCGGGCGGGGGCGGTGCCCGAGGAGGCGCGCGACGCGGACGGGCCCACCCGTTCGGCGCAGGCGCGGGACGGGGGGAGGAACGGGACAGGGCGAGGACGGGGAGGGGGACGCGGTCGGGACGACCTGGGGGCGGGGACCGGCCGTTCCGCCCGGGGAGGGGATGACCTACTCGCCGGTAGGGAGTAGTAACGTCGTCGGGACGGTGCACCGGTCCGCACATACCGGTGTTCCCGAACCGCCGAACAGCAGCTGCTGGGCCACTGTCGCTGGGCGACCCCCAGCACCACCGAAGGGCAACTGAGTGAGTGACATCGCGCGCGTCGGAGTGATCGGCTGCGGCCTGATGGGGTCGGGCATCGCGGAGGTGTTCGCCCGGGCGGGGCTGGACGTCCTGGTCGCCGAGGCCAGTGGGGAGGCGCTGGAGTTCGGGCGCACCCGGCTGACCAACTCACTGGAGACGGCCGTGAAGCGCGGCAAGCTGACGGAGGAGCAGAAGGACGAGGCGCTCGCCCGGCTGTCCTTCACCGTCGACCTGGCGGACTTCGCGGACCGCGACCTGGTGGTCGAGGCGGTCGCCGAGCGCGAGGACATCAAGGTGAAGATCTTCGAGACGCTGGACCGCGTCGTCGAGCGCCGGGACGCGATCCTCGCCTCCAACACCTCCTCGATCCCGATCGTGAAGCTGGCCGCCGCCACCTCCCGTCCCGAGCAGGTGATCGGCCTGCACTTCTTCAACCCGGCGCCGGTGCAGAAGCTGGTCGAGGTGATCCCGACCCTGACCACCTCGTCGGCGACCACCGACCGGGCCGAGACCTTCGCCGTCGAGGTGCTGCACAAGGCCCCGATCCGCGCCCGGGACCGGGCCGGCTTCGTGGTCAACGCGCTGCTGGTGCCGTACCTGCTGTCGGCGGTGCGGATGTTCGAGACCGGTGTGGCCACCGCCTCCGACATCGACAAGGGCATGGAGGCCGGCTGCGCCCACCCGATGGGCCCGCTGCGGCTGTGCGACCTGATCGGCCTGGACACCATCGTCTCCATCGCCGAGTCGATGTACGACGAGTACAAGGAGCCGCTGTACGCCGCTCCGCCGCTGCTGTCCCGGATGGTCGACGCGGGCCTGCTGGGCCGCAAGTCCGGCCGGGGCTTCTACGACTACACCGCGACCGCCTGACGGTCCGCCGTCCGCGGACGTGACGGGGCCCGGGAGCGGTATCCAGCTCCCGGGCCCCTGATGTGCCACCCAATTGCTCTGCGCCGGCACGTTTAAGGGTGTGGGTCAGTCTCACAGCGTTGCTCTGCCATTGAAGCTACCGCGCCACGGAGAGGCGCAGACGGGAGTCGAACCCGCAACCCACGCTGTAGCACACACCCGGTCGATCCGGCGCTCGGCGGCGAATGCTGAGTCTTGAGCGAGAGTCTGAGTCTTACGGGGCGCCTCTACCATTTGGGCCACTCCGGCAGAGTGCCGGAGGAGGGACTCGAACCCCCACCATTTCCCCGATGTTCAGCTTCAACCTCAGTATCAGCTTGCGCTCTTCGCGCCACCCCCGGTCTCACCCGGGGGCGATCATGGGGCTACCCGAACAGGTAGCCGAACACCGCGTCGCCCACCCTGCGGTCGTCGACCTCGGCTCCGTTGGCCTCCTCGCGGGCGAACTGCACGGCCTGCTGGAGCTTCTCGACCCGCTCGACGAGCTCGTTGACCCGTCGGGCCGGGAGCGCCCCGGAGAACTTCACGGTCGTCCAGTAGCCGATCGCGATGTCCTCGTAGTAGACCTCGACCTGGGCCGGGTGCTTCTCGGTCGCCTCGGCCTTGACGTGGTTGCGCGGCACCTTCCTGGTCCGGTTGGTGCGCACCGCCTCGGTCTTCCAGGAGTCCGTGGACGGGTCGTGGCTCCAGGCCTCGGCGGCGTCCAGCACGGGCAGCTTGCGGAGAAAGGTCCGCAGATCGGTGAGCTGCTTCTCCAGGAAGAGCAGGTAGGTGACCGGCGCGTCGGCGACGAGCGTGCGGCCGTCCACCACCACGTCCGCGCGGGCGGTGGTGTTGGCCCAGTCCTTGGTCGCGACGACGTCGAACAACCTGGTCAGGGTGGTGGCCGTGGTCCGCAGGACGTCCTCGGCCTTGACCTGGACGCGAGTGGACTCCGGCGGGAGCTGCTCGCCCTCCTCGTCCTTGGGCTGGTAGGACCGGGAGATGCCGGCCAGCAGCGCGGGCTTCTGCAGGTCCTGGTGGGACTGCGTCAGCTCCTGGAAGGACTTCGACTTGACGCCCTTTTCGACAGCGATGATCTGGTTCAGCTTTGCCACGTCGGGGACGCTACCAGCGCACGCGTTCGATCGTCACCCGAATTACCGGGCGCCACCCGTCCGTTCAGGACACGCCCGTGGCGGGAGGCCCGGCCGCCGCCGCACCTCCCGCCACCATCCGGCGGTCCGTCAGCTGTTGATGACGTAGCTGTCCCCGTAGACCTTCCACTTCAGCGGCGGGTTGAGGTCGAAGTTCTTGGCGTTGAGGAACACCGTCTGCTCGGTGTCCACCCGGCTGGTGTCCGAGTGGGCCTCCTCCTGCTTCATGACGACCTTGCGGGCCGCCAGGAAGGCCTTGAGGTAGGTGGCCTCGTCGCCGCCCTGGGCGGGCGTCTTCGCCTTCTTCATGGCGGCCTTGCGGATGCCGCCGAAGCTGTCCGAGCTGTCGCCGGGGCCGTGCATGACGATCGTGTCGTAGTAGGCGAACTGGCCGAGCGCGCGCAGCCCGTCGGCCTTGGCCTGGTTGACGGCGGGGTTGAAGTAGACCCGGTCGCGCTCGTCGTTCTGGGCCTGCTGGAAGACGCTGTCCTTGGCGGCGGTGGCCCAGTCCTTCTCGAAGGCGGAGCCGAGGCCGGAGTGCGACTCGGTGCCGTTGACCTTGCGCAGCGCCGGGAGGTACTTGGCGAGGATGTTGCCCGGCTTGAGGTCGGCGTAGTGCTCGACCAGGTCGAGCATGTCGCCGGTGCCGGAACAGAAGCCGATGATGCCGGCGGTGTAGCCGCGGCCGTCCTTGATGTCCTCGATGTACTTGTACTGGGACTTCCAGTCGAGGGAGGAGTTCTCCGCACTGGACACCAGCTGCATGGCGATGTCCTTCTTGTGCGGGTCGTCCAGGCCGACGGCCGCGAGCCGGGTGGCACCGGCGGGGGCCGGGGCGGCGTGGACGGTGCCCGCGGCGGCGACACTGGCCGGGACGGCGACCAGCAGGGCGGCGAGGGCGAGCCGGGCGGTGGGGTGCTTGAGACGCATGGGGCGCTCCGTTTCCCTGGTCCGGGGCATGGGGGTCTCCGGACCCATGAGGAGAGTTAGGAAAGTTTCCTAACTTGATTGAAGCGTTCACGCCCGCCACCGCGCAAGGCCCTGGCGCCATCTTTGCCGACGCGGTCATGCGAAAGGCCCCGACCGGAAGTCCGGTCGGGGCCCTCGTACCGCGGGGCGGACGGGTCGTCAGGCGCCGCGCAGCACCGCGCCGGTGCGGGCGACGGCCTCGGCGACGGCCGCCTCGCGGGCGGCGCTCGCCTCGTCGGCGGTCAGCGTCCGGTCCGCGGCACGGAACCGCAGCGCGTACGCCAGCGACTTGCGGCCCTCGCCGACCTGCTCGCCGGTGAAGACGTCGAACAGCCGGATCGCCTCCAGCAGCTCGCCGGCCCCGGCCCGCAGCGCGGCCTCGACCTCGGCGGCCGGCACGGCCGCGTCGACGATCAGCGCGACGTCCTGGGTGGCCACCGGGAAGCCGGAGACCGGCGGGCCGTCGACCCGCACGGCGCCGTCGGCGGTCAGCAGGTCCAGGTCGAGCTCCATCGCCGCGGTGCGCTCGGGCAGACCCAGCGCCTTGACGGCGCGCGGGTGCAGCTCACCGGCGTGGCCGACCACCCGGTCGGTGCCCGCCACGACCAGCTCGGCGCAGCGGCCCGGGTGCCAGGGCAGCAGCTGGCCCCGGCGCACGTCCAGCTCGACGCCGGCGGCCCGGGCCACCGTGCGGGCGGCCTCGATCGCGTCGGCCCAGCCGGCCGCGGAGCCCTTGCCCCACCAGCCGGACGGCAGCCGCTCACCGGCCAGCGCCACCGCGACCCGGCGCGGCTGGTGCGGCAGCGCGGCGTCCAGCGCGGCCAGCTCCTCGGCGCTGGGACGGCGGTCGACGGCCGGGCGCGGGGCGACCGACAGCTCGTCCTTCGGCAGGAACACCGTCCCCGTCTCGAAGACCGCCAGATCGGTGTTGCCGCGGCCGACGTTGCGGCGCAGCGCCCCGAGCAGGCCCGGCAGCAGCGTGGTGCGCAGCCCCGGCTCCTCGTCGTTGAGCGGGTTGACCAGCGTCACCGTCCGGCGGCGGCGGTCGTCCTGCTCCAGGCCGAGCGCGTCGAAGGACGCCTCGCCGACGAACGGGTAGTTGTTGACCTCGACGAAGCCGGCGCCGGCCAGCGCCACGCCCACCCGGCGGTGCGTCCGCTGGGCCTCGGTCAGGCCCTTGCCCGGCGGGACGGTGGGCATCCGGGCGGGGACGTTGTCGTACCCCTCCAGGCGGATGACCTCCTCCGCGAGGTCGTACGGGTCGGTGAGGTCGGGGCGCCAGGTCGGCGGGGTGACCTCCAGGACGTCGGCGCCGGAGACCGAGCAGCCGATCTCCTGGAGCCGCCGGGTGACGGTCTCGCGGCCGTACCCGGTGCCGGCGACCCGGTCGGGCAGGTCGGCGGCGATGGTGATGGTGCGCACCGGGTGCGGGGCGGCGATGTCGGTGACACCGGCCTCGGCGGTGCCGCCGGCGATCAGCACCAGCAGATCGACGGCGCGCTGCGCGGCGGCGCGGGCGGCCTCCGGGTCGACGCCGCGCTCGAAGCGCTTGGACGCCTCGGAGGGCAGCTTGTGCCGCTTGGCGCCGCGGGCGATGGCGACCGGGTCGAAGTGCGCCGCCTCGATGATCACCTCGGTGGTGCCCGGGCCCGCGGCCGGGTCGAGGATCTCGGTGGAGGCGCCGCCCATGACGCCGGCCAGGCCGATCGGGCCGGTGTTGTCGCAGATCAGCAGGTCCTCGGCGGACAGCGTGCGCTTGACGCCGTCGAGGGTGGTCAGGCTCTCGCCCGGCTCGGCCCGGCGGACCGTGATCGGGCCGTCCACGCGCTGCTTGTCGTAGGCGTGCAGCGGCTGGCCGACCTCCAGCATCACGTAGTTGGTGATGTCGACGGCGAGCGAGATCGGGCGGATGCCCGCCTTCTGCAGCCGGCGCTGGAGCCAGATCGGGGACTTGGCGGCCGGGTCGATGCCGACCACGGTGCGGGCCACGAAGCGGTCGCAGCCGGCCGGGTCGTTGACCTTCACCAGGTAGCCGAAGGAGTTCGCCGGCGGCACGTCGAGCAGCGCCGGGTCGGCCAGCGGCAGCCCGTACGCGGCGGCGGCCTCGCGGGCGACGCCGCGCATGGACAGGCAGTAGCCGCGGTCCGGGGTGACGGCGATGTCGAGCACCTCGTCGACCAGCTGGAGCAGCTCGATCGCGTCGGTGCCGGGCTCGTACTCGGGCGGCAGCACGATGATGCCGTCGTGGTCGTCGCCCATGCCCAGCTCGCGGGCGGAGCAGATCATGCCGGCCGAGGTGTGGCCGTAGGTCTGGCGGGCGGCGATCGGGAACGGGCCGGGCAGCACGGCGCCCGGGAGGACGACCACGACCTTGTCGCCGACGGCGAAGTTGGTCGCGCCGCAGACGATCTCCTGCGGGTCGCCGGTGCCGTTGGCCTCGCCGACGTTGACCCAGCAGTGCCGGATCGGCTTCTTGAAGCCGGTCAGCTCCTCGATGGAGAGCACCTCGCCGACCACCAGCGGGCCCTTGAGGTCGCCGCCGAGCTGCTCGACGGTCTCGACCTCCAGGCCGGCCCGGACCAGGCGCTCGGCCACGTCGCGGCCGGTCTCGCCGGCCGGCAGGTCGACGTACTCGCGCAGCCAGGAAAGCGGGACGCGCATCAGATCTCCATCCCGAACGGGAGGGTGAAGCGCACGTCACCCTCGACCATGTCGCGCATGTCGGCGACGTTGTGACGGTTCATCAGGATTCGCTCCAGGCCCAGGCCGAACGCGAACCCGCTGTAGCGGTCGGGGTCGACGCCGCAGGCGACCAGCACCCGCGGGTTGACGACGCCGCAGCCGCCGAGCTCGATCCAGCCCTCGGAGCCGCAGGTGCGGCAGGGCCGGTCCGGGTTGCCGACCGACTCGCCGCGGCACACGAAGCACTGCAGGTCGATCTCGGCGCTCGGCTCGGTGAACGGGAAGTACGAGGGCCGCCAGCGCAGTTCCAGGCCGTCGCCGATCAGGGTCGAGACCAGCTGCTCGATGGTGCCCTTGAGGTCGGCGAAGGTGATGCCCTCGTCCACGGCCAGGCCCTCGACCTGCCGGAAGACCGGGGTGTGGGTGGCGTCCAGCTCGTCGGTGCGGTAGACCCGGCCGGGGCAGACCACGTAGACGGGGGGCTCGCGGTCGAGCAGGGTGCGGGCCTGGACCGGGGAGGTCTGGGTGCGCAGCACCACGCCGGAGTCGGCGGAGCCGTCCGGGGCCCGGACGAAGAAGGTGTCCTGCATCGAGCGGGCCGGGTGGTCCGGGCCCAGGTTGAGGGCGTCGAAGTTCAGCCACTCGGCCTCGACCTCGGGGCCCTCGGCGACCTGGTAGCCCATCGCGACGAAGGTGTCCTCGATGCGCTCGGCCAGCGTGGTCAGCGGGTGGCGGGCGCCGCGCGGGGTGCGGTCGTAGGGCAGGGTGACGTCCACCGCCTCCTCGACCAGCACCCGAGCGTCGCGCTCGGCCTCCAGTTCGCCCTGCCGCTTGGCGAGGGCCTGGTTGACGGCGCCCCGGGCCTGGCCGATCAGCTTGCCGGCGGCGGCCTTGGCGTGCGGGGGCAGGGCGCCGATCTCGCGGTTGGCGAGGGAGAGCGCGGAGCGGTCGCCGGTGTGGGCGACCTTGGCCTGCTTCAGCTCGTCGAGGCTGGTGGCGGCGGCGAACGCGGCGAGCGCCTCGTCCCGGGCCGCCTCCACCACCTCGGGCTTGAGGGCCTCGACCTCGACCGGGTCGTACGACTTGTTGGGTGCCGACATCTCTATCTTCCCGTGCTCCTGCTCGTCCGTGCTCAGGTAAGGGGGCTCGTGCGCCCTCCGGGCCCGCCGACGGGCAGGAGGGGGCCACCGCGTCACGCCCGGCGTGGCCGGGGCACGGGCAGCCGGTCTCCGAACGGGGGAGGTGGGATGTCCGCGGCACGGCCGCGCAGGGCGTTCCACAACGCCAAAGGTCGAGTGTAGTCGCAGCGCGTAGCGCGACCGCCGTCAAGCCCGCCCGTGGACCGACCGCGCCCTGCGGGGCAGGGCGCCGGTGCTCGTTCAGAGCATGAAGTCGGGGATCCCGGCGGGCAGGACGAATCGGAACCGGGCGCCGCCGCCGGGCGCGCGGTCCACCCGGATCGAGCCGCCGTGGGCCTCGACGATGCCCTTGACGATGTAGAGGCCGAGGCCGGTGCCGCCGCGCCTGGAGCCGCGCCAGAAGCGGGTGAAGACGCGTGGAACCGCCTCTTCGGGGATACCGCTTCCTTCGTCGCTCACGGTGACCGCTGTGCCTTCCACGATGCGGGGCGGAGTGCCGGGGCGCTCCCAGACGGGGGCCTCGACGACCTCCTTGGCCGGTGCCACCTCGATGGTGACAGTCCCCTCGCCGTGGCGCACCGCATTTTCCAGCAGGTTGGCGAGCACCTGGTCGACCTTGTCCGGGTCCGCCCACAGCACCGTCAGCGGCTCGCCGATCCGGATGTCGAAGCGGTCCTCGGGGATGCCGGTGGCGACCTTGCGCTCGACGTGGCGGCGGACGGCGGCGGCCAGGTCCACCACCTGCTTGCGCAGCTCCAGCCGGCCCGCGTCGATCCGGGAGATGTCCAGCAGCTCGGCGATCAGCCGGGTGACCCGGTCCGCGTCGGCGTCCACGGTCTCCAGCATCAGCCGCTTCTGCCCGTCGGTGAACCGCTCCCACTTGGCGAGCAGGGTCGCCGTGAAGCCCTTGACGCTGGTGAGCGGCGAGCGCAGCTCGTGCGCGACGGTGGCGATCAGTTCGGCGTGGCTGCGCTCGGTGCGGCGGCGGGCCTCGGTGCCGCGCAGGGCGATCACCAGCTTCTCCACCGGCCCCTTGGGGCGGGCCCGCACGTAGCGGGCGGAGACCAGCACCTCGCGGCCGCCGGGCAGCAGCAGATTGCGCTCCGGCTGGCTGGTGCGGACGGCGAGGCCGCCGTACGGGTCGGTCAGCTGCCACCAGCGGCGGCCGTCGAGGTCCTCCAGCGGGAGGACGTCCTCCAGTCCGCTGCCGAGGGCGGCCCCCGGGTGGACGCCGGTCAGCCGGGCGGCGGCGCGGTTGAAGCAGACCACCCGGCCCAACGCGTCGGCGACCACCAGGCCGTCCGGCAGGTCGTCCGGGTCGAGCTCTGGCCCGCTGCCGACCATGGGTGTCCTCCCCGATTACCCACCGTGTCTTTCCCCCCACCGAGGCAGACCCTAGCGTCTCCCAGCCTCGGGTAATAGGGCCCGCGTCGAGTTCCCGGCGCACCCGGACGGCCCCGTTCCCGGGCTGTCACCGGGCGAGCGGCCCCTGGGCGGCCCGGCGGGATGCGGTGCCCGGCCGGGCCTGGGGGCCGCCTGCGCCCGGACGGGCGCTACCGGGCGGCCGCGCGGCACCCGCCGGGCGAGCGCTGGGCGCGGGCCGAGGCGTACAGGCAGACCGCGGCGGCGGTGGCCAGGTTGAGGCTCTCGGCATGCCCGTGGATCGGGACGCGCACGACCTCGTCGGTGAGCGCGCGGGTCTCCTCCGGGAGCCCCCAGGCCTCGTTGCCGAACACCCATGCGCCGGGCGCGCCCAGGGTGCCCTCGTCGAGCTCCCGGTCGAGGTCGCGCTCCCCCGCGCCGTCGGCGGCCAGTACCCGCACGCCGGCCTCGCGCAGCCGGCCGATCGCCTCCTCGACCGGCACGCCGACGGCGACCGGGAGGTGGAACAGGCTGCCGACCGAGGCCCGGACGGCCTTCGGGTTGTAGAGGTCCACGGAGGCGTCGGTGAGCACCACGGCGTCGGCCCCGGCCGCGTCGGCGGTGCGCAGTACGGTGCCGGCGTTCCCGGGGTCGCGGACGTGGGCGAGCACGGCGACCAGCTTCGGCCGGGCGGCCAGCACATCGGCGAACGGGGTGTCGATGAAGCGGCAGAGGGCGACGATGCCCTGCGGGGTCACGGTGTCGCAGATCCCGGCGATCACCTCGTCGGTGGCGGTGAGCACCGGCAGCCCCTCGGCCAGCGCGGACTCGACGATCCCGGCGTGCCGTTCGGCGGCCTCGACCGTGGCGTACACCTCGACCACGGCGTGCTCGCCCGAGCCCGGCAGCCGCCCGTACGCGACGGCCTCGCGCACGGCCTGCGGGCCCTCGGCGAGGAAGCGGCGCTCCTTGCCGCGCTGGCTGCGCTTGGCGAGCCTCCGGGCGGCGATGACGCGCGGCGAGCGCAGGGAGGTGAGCAGGGGCGTGTCGGTGCTCGGCATGGTCTCGTCTCTGTACTGGCGTCTGTGCGGTAACGCAAAACCGGACCCGCAGGATCGAGCCTGCGGGTCCGGTCAGCTCAACACAACTGATCCGAGGATCAGGCGGCGTCGGCGGCGGCCTTCGGGGCGTTGACGTCGGCCGGCAGCGCCTTCTGGGCGACCTCGACGAGCGCGGCGAACGCACCCGGGTCGTTGACGGCCAGGTCGGCCAGCATCTTGCGGTCGATCTCGACGCTGGCGGCCTTCAGGCCCTGCACGAAGCGGTTGTAGGTGATGCCGTTGGCACGGGCCGCAGCGTTGATGCGCTGGATCCACAGCTGACGGAAGTCGCCCTTGCGCTTCTTGCGGTCGTTGAAGTTGTAGACCAGCGAGTGGGTGACCTGCTCCTTGGCCTTGCGGTACAGGCGCGAGCGCTGGCCGCGGTAGCCGCTGGCGCGCTCCAGGATGACCCGGCGCTTCTTGTGGGCGTTCACTGCCCGCTTGACGCGTGCCACTTGATTACTCCTTGGGTTGGACCACGGACTACTTCACGTGGTCCGTCATTCGAATGGGTCGGGAAGGATCAGCTGCCCCGCACACGGCTGGCGCCGGGCGGGAGGGCGATCACTTGCCGAGAAGCTTCTTGATCTTCTTGGCGTCGGCGGGGGCCAGCTCGACCGTCCCGGCCAGCTTGCGGGTCAGCGTCGAGGGCTTGTGCTCCAGGAGGTGGCGGCGGCCGGCGCGCTCGCGCAGCACCTTGCCAGAGCCACTGATCTTGAAGCGCTTGCTGGCGCCACTGTGCGTCTTCTGCTTCGGCATGTCGCCGTATCTCCTCGTCGGTCCGTCCACGCCCGCGCGGTGTGCGCCGCGCGGGCGTGAAGGATGGATCTGCGGTGACCGGGCAGGACGCCCCGTCACCCTGGTGGCCGGTCTCCCGGGCCGCTCTGACCGGGGAAGGTCAGGCGCCCTGGGAGGCCTCGGCCGGCTGCTCGACCTCGGCGGCGGCCTCGGTCCCGGCCTCGACAACGGCCTCGGCGGCCTCGTCGTCGGCGTCGTCGATCTCGTCGGCCTCAGCCTCGGCCTCGGCCTCGGCGGCGGCGTTCTCGGCCTCGAGCGCGGCGTCGTCGTCCGCGGCGGCGTCCGGACCGGTGTTCCGGCCCTGGCGCTCGGCCTTGCGGGCGTCGGCGATCGCGCGGGCCTCGGCCATCGCCTCGGTCTTCTTCTTGTGCGGGCCGAGAACCATGATCATGTTCCGGCCGTCCTGCTTCGGCGAGGACTCGATGAAGCCCAGGTCCTGGACGTCGTCGGCGAGTCGCTGGAGCAGACGGAAGCCCAGCTCGGGGCGGGACTGCTCACGACCACGGAACATGATCGTGATCTTGACCTTGTCGCCCTGCTTGAGGAACCGAACGACGTGACCCTTCTTGGTGTCATAGTCGTGCGGGTCGATCTTCGGCCGGAGCTTCATCTCCTTGATGACCGTGTGCGCCTGGTTCTTGCGCGCCTCACGGGCCTTCATGGCCGACTCGTACTTGAACTTGCCGTAGTCCATGAGCTTGCACACCGGCGGCCGGGCGGTCGCCGCGACCTCGACCAGGTCGAGGTCGTACTCCTGCGCGAGCTCCAGCGCCTTGGCAAGCGGCACAATGCCGACCTGCTCGCCGCTGGGACCGACGAGTCGCACCTCGGGGACGCGAATCCGGTCGTTGATGCGGGGCTCGGTGCTGATGGGGCCTCCTCGGTTGCACCTTCTGCGATGCGGCCGTCGGACGGCGGTCGCACGTAGTGGACTCGACCACTGGGCGGGGCTTCATTCGTGCTGCGCTGTGGATCCCTACGCCCACACCGCGACACGAAAAAAGCCCCGCTCGGTACAAGCGGGGCTCCACACAACCGGGGGCGGCACCCGGTGAGGGGTGCTGCGGCGACTGTCGGCGCTGGGCGCCCGTCGCGGACCGGACCCGTCGACCGCGAGGCCGCTCGGGTGGGAGACTTTCGCGGTTGCCCTCTCGGGCCTCCTGGGTGGAGCCTCCTCTTGCTGGCCGGGAGTCCCTGGGGATTCCTGGCCGGTCAGTCTCGAAGCATACAGCGCCGGGGGATCGAACGCCATTCCGCCCCCGCCCGGCCCGGCTTGTACGCTCCCTCTGTACGGACACCGGCACGACGGAACGAGCCCCCCTTGAGCAGCGAGCCCATCCAGAACCCCGCCGCGGACGACGAGGCGATCGGCTTCGACGACCTCACCCGGGACATCGCCGAGGTCCCGGCCGTCGAGGTGATCACCACCGTCGCGGTGCACCTGATGAGCGCCGCGGCCGTCAAGTGCGGTCTCGCCGAGGGCGGCGACAAGGACAAGGACCTCGACGAGGCCCGCAAGCTCATCACCGCGCTGGCCGGACTGGTCACCGCCGGCGCCCCGGAGATCAGCAACTTCCACGCGGCGCCGCTGCGGGACGGCCTGCGCTCGCTGCAGCTGGCCTTCCGCGAGGCCTCGCTCGTCCCGGACGCCCCGGGCTCGGGCCCGGGCGAGAAGTTCACCGGGCCGGTCTACTCCTGAGACGCACCTACGGCGGCGGGGACCATCGTCACGTGACGACGGTCCCCGCCGTCCGTCGTCAGCGCCGGTAGAGCGGTTCGCCGGGCAGCCCCGTACCCGCCGGGAGGACCGCCAGGTCCAGCCCCAGGTCCAGCCGCACCCGCAGCACCGGGTCGGTGGCCACCGCCCGGCCCACCCGCTGCGCGGCCTCCTGCATCCCGGTCCGGTCCAGCGCCGGGTCCAGGACCACTGCGAGCACGCCGTCCGAGTCCTCGGCCGCCGCCAGTACCCCGGCGACCACCTGCGGCTCGGCGGCCAGCAGCGCCCGCACCGCCTCCCGCACCTCGGGGTCGGCGGCCGGCGCCAGGTACGGCCGGTTCTCCGCCAGGGCGCGCAGCCGCGCCCCGGACAGCAGGAACGGCACCGGCCCGGCCGGGTCCAGCAGCAGGGTGTCCGCGCGCTCGGAGAAGGCGACCATGGCGGCCTGGGGCGCGGCCACCGGCGCCGGGCGGGCGTCGGCCCGCCAGCGGGCCAGCGACTCCAGCGAGGTGAAGGCCGGCAGGGCGCGCCGGCCGTCGGCCGCCTCGACCAGCGGGACGGCCATGTCACTGCTCTTGTCGTGCTTGTGCCCGTGCTCGTCCACCTCGACCTCGCCGAGGATCGCCACGATCGGCACCATCAGCCGGGTCGGCGTCAGCGCCGCCAGCACCTGCGGCTCGACGGCGGGGTCCTGCGACCAGCGGGCGAGCGCGGCGGTCAGCGCCGGGTCCGCGGTGCCGTCGTCGCCGGAGAAGCCGGGGTCGGGGATGCTCTTGCCGACGAAGGCCGGGTTCGGGAAGTCGTTGCGGTCCACCCGCCCGACCCTATGCCACCGTACGGCCGCCCCGCGCGGACCGAAGGTCCCGTCCGGGATCCCCGTCCGGCGCCCCGACCGAAGGTCCCCCGTCCGACCCCTACCCGCGGGTAGGGCGGGTGTGGCACTCTGCGCCCATGGCCACGCCCGAAGCCGCTGCCCGCACCGCGTCCGCCCGCCCGACCGCCGCCCCGCCGGTCCCCTCCCCGGCCGCCGACCGGGCCCGGTACGACCGGGCCACCGCCCATCTGGACGGCCCGGTGGCCGTCGTCGACCTCGCGGCCTTCGACGCCAACGCCGCCGATCTGGTGCGCCGGGCCGGGGGCAAGCCGGTCCGGGTGGCCAGCAAGTCGGTGCGCTGCCGCGCCCTGCTGGAGCGGGTACTGGCCATGGAGGGCTTCGCCGGGGTGATGAGCTTCACCCTCGCCGAGTCGCTCTGGCTGGCCCGCACCGGCCTGCGCGACATCCTGCTGGCCTACCCCTCCAGCGACCGCGCCGGCTTCGCCGAGCTGACCGCCGACCCGGAGCCGGCCGCCGCCGTCACCGTGGTCATGGACGACCCGGCCCAGCTGGACCTGGTCGACGCGGCCCGGGCCGGCTCCGCCGAGGTGCGGGTCTGCCTGGAGCTGGACACCGCGCTGCACCTGCTCGGCGGCCGGGTCCGGGTCGGCGCCCGCCGCTCGCCGCTGCGCACCCCCGAGGACGTGGCCGCCTTCGCCGAGCTGGTGCAGCGCCGCCGGGGCTTCCGGGTGGTCGGGCTGATGGCCTACGAGGGACACGTCGCCGGCGTGGGCGACGCGGTGCCCGGGCGGCCGGTGCGCTCCGGGCTGATCCGGCTGATGCAGGCCCGGGCCCGGACCGAGCTGGCCGAGCGGCGCGCGGCGACGGTCCGGCTGGTGCGCCGGGTGGCCGAGCTGGAGTTCGTCAACGGCGGCGGCACCGGCAGCGTCGAGTCGACGGTGGCCGAGCGCGCGGTGACCGAGGTGGCGGCCGGCTCCGGGCTGTACCAGCCGCGGCTGTTCGACAACTACCGGTCGTTCCGGGGCCGGCCGGCCGCGCTGTTCGGCCAGCCGGTGGTCCGCCGGCCCGGGCTCGGGGTGGTGACGGTGCTGGGCGGCGGCTACCCGGCGTCCGGCGCGGCCGGTCCGGACCGCTCCCCCGTGCCGTACCTGCCGGCCGGGCTGCGCTACGACCCGATGGAGGGGGCCGGCGAGGTGCAGACGCCGCTGCTCGGCGCGGCCGCGGACGATCTGCTGATCGGCGACCGGGTCTGGTTCCGGCACGCCAAGGCGGGGGAACTCTGCGAGCGCTTCCCGGAGTTGCACCTGGTGGAGGGCGACCGGGTGGTGCGCACCGTGCCCACCTACCGGGGCGAGGGGCAAACCTTCCTCTGAGCCTGCGGCTCGCGACGTTCCGCCTCTTCCGGCCGCCGGTTCCACTACCGTGGACGGGATCGCACCGACGGAGGGGGAGGCCGTGGAGGCCGAGATCGCGCAGCTGGTGACGACGGGGGCCACGACGGTGGTCGGGCTGATGGCCACCGAGGCGTGGACGCAGGCCCGTTCGCGCCTGGCCGCGCTCTTCGGGCGGGGCCGGGACGCCGAGGAGGTGTCGGCCGAGCTGGAGGAGATCCGGGTCGAGGTGGTCCGGGCGGACGGCGACGCCGAGCTGGTCGGCGACCAGGCCGCCGAGCTGCGCAACCGGCTCCGCCGGCTGCTGCGGCAGGATCCGCGGGCGGCGGCGGAGCTGGAGGCACTGCTGCGGGAGTTCACGCCACGTCAGCAGTCCGGTGGCAGCGTGTACAACCAGACGGTCAACCACGGGACGATCACCGAGTCCGTCATTCAGGCTGGGCGGATCACCACCTACAACAACTACCAGTCCCCGCCCCCGAGGGACTGAACCCCGGCGCGAGAGCCCGGCCGAACCTTGGCCGGACCTTAAGAAGGCCCGATGGGATGCCTAACTGTGGCGTCCCGTCGGGCCTTTGTGCTGCTCGACAGGCTACATTCCGTCAAAAAGTGGCCCACAGCGCACTATTGCCAGCTGGTCTAGTCCAATCATACGCTCAGCCCAGGGACCGGCGCGCCGGGTCGGCCGGCCCCTCGGGCAGACGTGCCCGGCACTCCCCCACAACCTCGACCCGGTACACGGTCAAGGAGTCCCCACCCCATGTCCATGAAGCGCACCGCCCTGTCCGTCGGCGTCATCGGCGCCGCCTTCCTCTCCGTCTCCGCCGCCGGCATCGGCACGGCCGGCGCCCACGGCACCGTGACCAACCCGGTCAGCCGGGTCGCGGCCTGCTACGCCGAGGGTCCGGAGACCCCCAAGTCGCAGATCTGCAAGGACCTCGTCGCGCTGAGCGGCACCCAGCCGCTGTACGACTGGAACGAGGTCAACCTCGCCAACGCCGCCGGCAACCACCAGGCGCTGATCCCGGACGGCAAGCTCTGCTCCGCCGGCCGCGACAAGTACAAGGCCCTGGACCTGCCGCGCGCCGACTGGCCGGCCACCGCGGTCACCGCCGGAAAGATCGACTTCAAGTTCCGGGTCACCGCCCCGCACCAGGGCAACCAGACCATCTACATCACCAAGCAGAGCTGGAGCCCCACCCAGCCGCTCAAGTGGTCCGACCTCGACGCGGTGCCGGTCGCCCAGGTGCCGACCCTCCGCACCTCCGACAACGGCTACTACAACTACAGCGGCACCCTGCCGCAGCGCACCGGCCGCCAGCTGCTCTACATGGTGTGGCAGCGCACCGACAGCCCCGAGGCGTTCTACAGCTGCTCGGACGTCGACTTCGGCAAGGGCACCTCGCTCACCGAGGCGGTCTCCGCGCTCACCGCCCAGGCCCCGGCCGCGCCGAGCGAGGCGCAGATCGCCGCCGGCCAGTCCAAGTCCACCGTGGCCCACCACGGACACGGCGGCAACGCCGAGGAACCGGCCGGCAAGGTCGTCGCGGCCGACAGCGCGGCGGTCGGCGGCGGTTCCGCCACCGGGCCGCTGCTGCTCACCGGTGCCGCCGCGATCGGCCTCGGCTGGGCCGCCATGGTGCTCCGGCGCCGTCGGGTCGAGGCTGTTCGACACGACGGCTGACCGCCGGAAGCCGGGGCGGCGCCGTCCCGATCCCCCGTTCGGCGCCTGCCCCGGCCGATCCACCCGTTGCGGTACGGCGGCGGCCCGCCCGGAGTGTTCCGGGCGGGCCGCCGCCGTGCGTGAGCCGAACCGTTGCGGGCTGCGCCCCGGGGCCCGCGTCGGGGCCCCGGGGCGGCTGCCCTGGTCAGGTGTTCGAGGTGCCGGTACCGCCGCCGTCCTGGCCGCCGGGGAAGCCCTGGATCCCGGGCAGCTTGCCGCTGTAGTCGTTGATGCCCTTGAGGATGGTGTCCATCACCGCGACGTCCGGCGCCTTGTCGGCGATGTCGAAGCCGAAGTGCACCGAGACCAGCGACTTGCCGTCGGCGGACGGGAAGACCACCGTCTGCACATAGCCGTCGTTGCCCTTGGCGGCGTCCACCTTCCAGCGGACCAGGTAGCCGTCCCGGCCGTCCACCTTGACCGCCTCGGACTTGAGCTCCTCGTGCGAGAGGACCTCGTTGTAGGAGTCCTTGACGGCCTTGTCGATGTCGGCCTTGGCCGCCGCCTGGACGTCGGTGCCGCCGCCGTCGATCCGGCCGGTGTTGGCACCGCCCAGCGAGCAGGTACCGCCGCCCTCGCAGTCGTACTGGCCGATGCTGAGGCCGGCGAAGCCGTCGCGGGTGGTACCGCCCTCCCAGCCCGCGGGGACGGGCAGGACCAGCCGGTTCACCGCGTCGATGGCCTGGGTGCTGTTGGCGCCGTTGCCCCGGCCACCGTTGCCGTTCCCGTTGCCCTGGCCGCCGTTGCCCTGGCCGCCGTTGCCGTTGCCGTTCCCCCGGCCGCCGTTGCCATTGCCGTTGCCCTGGCCACCGTTGCCCTGGCCGCCGTTGCCGCCGTTGTTGCCGCCGTTGCCGCCCGGGTCGCCGAAGTCCGGCAGACCGCGCCACGGGCCGTTCCCATTGCCGTTGCCATTGCCATTGCCGCCGGGCGGAACCACCGGGCGCGCGCTGTGGTGCCGGTCGCCGTGGTCGTCCATCGCCAGGTAGGTGATGCCCGAGCCGACGCCCAGGCCCAGCACGGCCGCCACCGCGGCCGCGATCACGATCCTGGACGGCTTGCGGCGCCGCTTCGGCGGTGGGGGCGGCGGCGAACCGTAGGCGGTGCCGAAGGGCGGCGGCTCCGGGTAGCGGACCGACGGTCCGCCCTCCAGCACCTCCCCCTCCAGCACCCGGGTCTCGGCGGTCTCCTCCGGCCCCGGAGCGCCGGCCGCCGGGGCCTCCGGCGGCGGCGCGTCCGAGGGTGCGGGCCGGGTGCTGGCCGTCCAGCCCTTGCCGTCCCACCAGCGTTGGGGTCGCGGGTCGCTGGTGATGTCCTTCGGGTCCGGGTACCACCCGGCGGGGATCTGCTCACTCACGACAGAGAATCTAAAGGCAGCCGGATAAGCGCGAAATCAGCTGGACCCCGAATTCCGGCCCTTTTCGATGAAATTACGGTGAGAAGGCGGGAGCCGCCCCTCCGGAGGCCCGGAACGTGTCTTTCCGCTCACACCCCGGGTCACCCCCGAGTCACTCCCGGGTCACTCCCCGGGGCCGTGCAGCGGCGTCACATAGGCACCGGAGATCCCGCCGTCCACCAGGAACTCGCCGGCCGTCATGAACGAGGAGTCGTCGCTGGCGAGGAAGGCGACCGCGGCCGCGATCTCCTCCGGCCGGGCGAAGCGGCCGAGCGGGATGTGCACCAGCCGGCGGGCCGCCCGCTCCGGGTCCGCGGCGAACAGCTCGCGCAGCAGCGGGGTGTCCACCGGCCCCGGGGAGAGCGCGTTCACCCGGATGCCCTCCCGGGCGAACTGCACGCCCAGCTCGCGCGACATCGCCAGCACCCCGCCCTTGGACGCGGTGTAGGAGATCTGCGAGGTCGCCGCGCCCATCCGGGCCACGAAGCTCGCGGTGTTGATGATCGAACCCCGCCCGTGCCGGCGCATGTACGGCAGCACGGCCCGGCAGCACAGGTAGACCGAGGTCAGATTGACCTCCTGGACCCGGCGCCAGGCATCCAGCCCGGTGGCGAGGATCGAGTCGTCCTCCGGCGGCGAGATGCCGGCGTTGTTGAAGGCGACGTCCACGCTGCCGAAGGTCTCGTAGGCCTCGTCGAACAGCGCCTCGACCATCGCCGAATCGGTCACGTCGGTGTGCACGAACAGGCCGCCGACCGCCTCGGCGGCCGCCTTGCCGGCGGTCTCGTCGATGTCGGCGCAGACCACCCGGGCGCCCTCGGCGGCGAGCCGGCGGGCCGAGGCCAGGCCGATCCCGCTGCCCGCGCCGGTGATCACGGCCGTGCGCCCGACCAGCCGGCGGCAGAGCGGCTCGTCGGCCTCCCCCGACTCGTGGCGGTGGTGGGGCCGGGGGGCGTTCCGGGTCACTGGCGGCTCCTACGCTTCGGTACGGATGTAGACGTTCTTGGTCTCGGTGAAGTGCGCCAGCGCCTCCGGCCCCAGCTCGCGGCCGACGCCGGACTCCCCGAAGCCGCCGAACGGCGTCCAGTACCGCACCGAGGAGTGCGAGTTGACCGACAGGTTCCCGGCCGCCACCCCGCGCGCCAGCCGCAGCGCCCGGCCCAGGTCGCGGGTCCAGATCGAGCCGGACAGGCCGTACCGGGTGGCGTTGGCCAGCCGCAGCGCGTCCGCCTCGTCCTCGAACGGGAGCACCACCGCGACCGGGCCGAAGATCTCCTCGGTGACTGCCGGGACGTCCGGCCGGGTCGGCGCCAGCACCGTCGGCGGGTACCAGAATCCGGGCCCGTCCGGGACCGTGCCGCGGGCCAGCACCGGCAGGTCGGGCGTCACGTACGAGGCGACCCGGCGCACCTGCGCGGCCGAGATCAGCGGGCCGAGCGTGGTCCGCGGATCGGCCGGGTCGCCGGTGCGGACCGCCTCGACGGCCGGCAGCAGCAGGGCCAGGAAGTCGTCGAGGACCTCCCGCTGGACCAGGATCCGGCTGCGGGCGCAGCAGTCCTGGCCGCTGTTGTCGAGGAAGGACATCGGGTCGGCGGCGCCCGCGAGGTCGGCGTCGGCGAAGACGATGTTGGGGCTCTTGCCGCCGAGTTCGAGGGTCACCCGTTTGGCCCGGGCCGCGCAGCGGGCGGCGACCTCCTTGCCGACCAGGGTGGAGCCGGTGAAGACGATCTTCCGCACCTTCGGGTGGTCCACCAGTGCCCGGCCGGTCACCGCCCCGGAGCCCGGCACCACCTGGAACAGGCCCTCGGGCAGCCCGGCGGCGAGGGCGAGTTCGGCCAGCCGCAGCGCGGTGAGCGGGGTCGCCTCGGCGGGCTTGAGCAGGACGGCGTTGCCCGCCGCGAGGGCGGGTGCGAAGCCCCAGGCGGCGATCGGCATCGGGAAGTTCCACGGCGCGATCACCCCGACCACGCCGACCGGTTCGCGGAAGGTGACGTCCAGCCCGCCGGCCACCGGGATCTGCCGCCCGGTCAGCCGCTCCACTCCCCCGGCCGCGTACTCCAGCAGGTCGCGGACGTTGCCGGCCTCCCAGGTGGCGCTGCCGATGGTGTGGCCGGCCTCGGTGACCTCCAGGGCGGCGAGTTCGGGGACGTGCACGTCCACCTGGTCGGCGAAGCGCCGCAGCAGCCGGGCCCGTTCGCCGGGCGGCAGGGCGGCCCAGCCGCGCTGGGCGGCGACGGCGCGCCGCACGGCGGTGTCGAGCTGCCCTGGTGTGGTGTCGGGCAGGGTGGCGAGGACCTCGCCGGTGGCGGGGTTGCGGACGGTGCAGGCCGGGGGTGCCGTCTCGGTGAGGGTGGCGGTGGTCGTGTCGATGGTGCTCACATCCGCTCGAAGGACCGGTAGCGCTCCCAGTCGGTGATCGCGCCGTCGTAGGCGTCCTGTTCGACCCGGGCCATGTGGAGGTAGTGCTCGACCACGTCGTCCCCGAAGGCCGTACGGGCCAGTTCGCTCGCGCCCCACAGGTCGGCGGCCTCGCGCAGCGAGCCGGGCACCCGGGCGTAGTCCTCGACGGCGTAGGCGTTGCCCAGGCAGGGGGCGGGCAGCTCCAGCTTCTGCTGGACGCCGTGCAGGCCGGCGGCGATCATGCCGGCCACCGCCAGGTAGGGGTTGACGTCCCCGCCGGGCACCCGGTTCTCCATCCGCAGGCCCGCGCCGTGCCCCACCACCCGGTAGGCGCAGGTCCGGTTGTCCCGGCCCCAGGCGACCGCGGTCGGCGCGAACGAGCCCGGGCGGTAGCGCTTGTAGGAGTTGATGTTCGGCGCGTACAGCAGGGTGAACTCGCGCAGCGCGAGCAGCTGCCCGGCCAGGAAGTGCCGCATGGTGTCGGTCATCCGGCCGTCGGCGGCGGCAAAGGCCGGGGCGCCCACCGCGTCCCGCAGCGACAGGTGGATGTGGCAGCTGTTGCCCTCGCGCTGGTCGTACTTGGCCATGAAGGTGAGCGCGCAGCCGAGTTGGGCGGCGATCTCCTTGGCCCCGGTCTTGTAGACGCTGTGCTGGTCGCAGGTGGTGAGCGCGTCGGCGTAGCGGAAGGCGATCTCGTGCTGGCCGAGGTTGCACTCGCCCTTGGCGGACTCCACCACCAGGCCCGCGCCGGCCATCTCGGTGCGGATCCGGGAGAGCAGCGGCTCGACCCTGGCGGTGCCCAGCAGCGAGTAGTCGACGTTGTAGAGGTTGGCCGGGGTGAGTCCGCGGTAGCCGCCCTGCCAGGCCTGTTCGTAGGTGTCGCGGAAGACCAGGAACTCCAGCTCGGTGCCGATGTCCGCGGCCAGGCCGTACTCGGCGAGCCGGGCGATCTGGCGGCGCAGCAGCTGGCGGGGCGCGGCGGCCACCGGGTGGCCGCCGTGGCCGGCCAGGTCGGCGGTGACCTGGGCGGTGCCGGGCTGCCAGGGGGTCAGGCGGAGGGTCGACAGGTCGGGGCGCATGGCGAAGTCGCCGTAGCCGGTCTCCCAGGAGGAGAGCGCGTAGCCGTCCACGGTGTTGAGTTCGACGTCGACGGCCAGCAGGTACTCGCAGGCGTCGGCGCCGTGCTCGGCCACCTCGTCGAGGAAGAAGCCGGCGGCGAAGCGCTTGCCCTGGAGCCGGCCCTGCATGTCGGTGAAGCCCAGGGCGACGGTGTGCACCTCGCCCGCGTCGACCAGCGCGCGCAGTTCGTCGAGGGTGAGCGGGGCGCGCCGCCGGGGGGTGCCGGGCCCGGCGGCCCCGGGTGCGGTGGTGCGGTCGGACATGGCGGACGCCCTCCTCCTCCTCGATCACGCAGCGAGACCGAGCGGTCACAGCGAACCGTACGGCCTGGCGCTGACAGCGCGGAAGAGGGCGGGCGGGTGTGGCGCGCCGAGGTGCGAGGTTGACGGGTGATCGGGCGGGACGGGAGGAGAATGCGCGCCATGGATCGCAGGCCTATTGTCGGCGTCAGCACCTATCTGGTGGACGCGAGTTGGAGCGACTGGCGCGACCGCCGGGTGGCCCTGGTGCCCGAGCGGTACACCGCCTATGTACAGAATTCGGGCGGGATCGCGGTGCTGCTGCCGCCCGACGCCCCCGAGCGCGCGCCGGAGGTGCTCGCCCGGCTGGACGCACTGGTCGTCGCGGGCGGACCGGACATCGACCCCGCCTACTACGGGCAGCCGCCGCACCCGCTGACCGACGTCGACACGGTCGAGCGCGACGTCTGGGAGTCGGCGCTGCTGCGGGCGGCGCTGGCGGCCGGGATGCCCCTGCTGGGGATCTGCCGGGGCATGCAGGTGCTCAACGTGGTGTGCGGGGGCACGCTGATCCAGCACCTGCCGGACGTGGTGGACGTGGACGTGCACGCGGGCTCGCCCGGCCGGTACGGGACGCATGTGGTGCGGCCGGTGCCGGGGACGCTGCTGGGCGGGCTGCTGCCGGAGCCGGAGCTGACCGTGCCGACCTTCCACCACCAGGCGGTGGACCGGCTGGGGACCGGGCTGCGGGTGGGCGCGCACGCGCCGGACGGGACGGTGGAGGCGGTGGAGGGGCCGGGCTTCACGCTCGGGGTGCAGTGGCATCCGGAGCAGGGGGAGGACCTGCGGGTGATGCGGGCGCTGGTGCGGGCCGCGACGGCGGCGCGGTCGCTGCAGCTGGAGCCGGTGGAGGTCGGGTAGTCCTCCGCGGGCCGGGGCGCGCCGCCGGAAACCCCGCGGCGCGCCCCGGCCGGGCCCTACGGGGCGGTGGGGATCGGGGCGGGGA
>NZ_LGDO01000127.1:0-11674 GCF_001279805.1 Streptomyces sp. XY431 | reverse complement strand
AGTGGGTCCAGGGCCGCAGCACTTCGGACGGCTGGATCGAGTTCCCCGCCGAGGGCGTCCGCGTCCTGCGCGACGGCGGCCACGACCTCGGCACCGTCACCGCCGGCACCGCGAGCCTGAACGCGCTGCACACCGTCGAGGCCCGGGTCTCCGGCGAGGCACGGGTCCAGGGGATGCTCTCCGTCGGCGGCGGGATGAAGCTGAGCCACGACGGTACGCGGATGTTCGTCACCATGCCGGACCGGATCATCTTCTCCGCGATCAGCGAGTTCAAGAAGTGGGTCAGCATGGAGCGGGGCCTGACGGTCGGCTTCCAGACCGGCACCTTCTCGGTCACCAAGGAGGGCGGGTTCCTGACCCACGGCTGCGACGTCCAGTTCCAGCAGGGAACGGTGTCCGTCTCCAACGGCAACCCGCCCCAGGTGCGGTTCATCTAGCGGAGCGACGCGGGCGCGTCCACAGGGTGTTCCGCCGTCCCGGCCGGGACGGCGGAACACCGGGTGGAACATCGTTCGGCTGCGCGACGACGTGGACGACCGTCCCCGGCGAGGACGGCTTCGAGCTCGTCGAGGCCCGAGCCGACGAGCCCCCGCCGCGCGGCCGGACCGCCGCCGGACGGAGAGCTACCCAGGAACCTGGGATATCGCCGCACCGGCCGGGGCCGAAAGGATGCGGTCCACGGCGTCGGCCACCGAACGGGTGCCGGGCGCCGGTGATTCCGTCTCCCGAAGGAGCCTTCGTCCATGAGTCCTCGCCGACCGGCTGCCGCGGCGGCCGCCGCGGCCGTGCTGGCCCCGCTGCTGGCCCTGACCGCCGGAACCGCGCATGCCGCGCAGGATCCCGCCGACCTGCCCGGACCCATCCGCGTGCAGGCCCCCGCCCCCGACTTCACGACGATCCCGCCGAACGCCACACCGCAGCAGTTCACCCGGCGCGGCCAGTGCATGGCCGCGTACAACGTCAACTACTGGGTCGGCGGCATGCCGTTCGCCGTCACCCAGCTGAAGCTCTGCCTCAGCGCGCAGTCCAGCCTCGCGCACGGTGCGCAGATCTTCTTCCCCGGTGACGTGAACTACCTCCCGGCCGACGGCGTCCCCGTCCCGTTCCCCGTCGTCCCCTGACCTGCTCCCGGCACACCGCAGGGCGCGCACCACCCGGCAGACCCCGGTACTCCGTCCGGTCAGCACCTCGGCCCGGCCGTCCACCGACCGGCGGTACCTACCCGTGCTCAGAGGAGCCAGGCCGTCGTCCCGCCGTCGGGCGCGGCGAAGCCGACCGTCTGCGGGCCGTCGGCGCGAACCGTCAGGGTGAGCCACTCGCGACGGGGCCGGTGGTGGCGCCGCCAACCGTTCCAGGCGGACTCGACGAGCTGCCAGAGGTCGCGCGGCCCGCTCGTGGTCACGGCGGACGGACGGCCCGGGTGGTCCTCGACGCGGGCGGTCGAGCCGTCCGCCGGGTCGTGCAGCGTGTCGCCGTCCCGGAGGACGGTCCGGGGCAGGCAGAGGCCGGCCCAGAAGGAGAAGGCCTGGTCGTCCAGGACCCGGGCACCGACGACGCTCGTCCGGCGTCGGCCCGTGACCTCCGTCGGGAGGCCGGGGCTCGCCGTTCTCCCGCCCGCCCGCAGGGGCATGAACGCGGCGGGCCGGTGCAGGAACCGGCCCGCCGCACCGCCGCCGGGCAGCTTGGTGAGGCAGGCGACCGCGCCGCCGCCGAGCGCGTTGCCGACCGGCGCGACAATCACCCCACCGGTCACGCACTGCTCCAGCCAGGCCGTCGGTACGCGGCGCACGGCGCAGGTGGCGATGATCCGATCGAACGGCCCGCCCGCCGGGGGCGTGCCCGCGCCGTCGGCCCGCAGGACGGCGGGCTCGAACCCGACCCCGCGCAACCGCTCCCGGGCCGCGTCCACCAGGCGCCCGGTGCGGTCGACGGTGGTGACGGTCGCCGCGCCCGCGAGGTGGCAGAGCAGCCCGGCGTTGTACCCGGTACCGGTCCCGATCTCCCACACCCGGTCCCCGGGCCGGACGTCGAGCGCGTCCAGCATCTCCGCCATCAGCCCGGGCGCGGTGGACGAGGAGGTGGCGTCGCCGTTGACCCCACCGTCCGGCCCGTCCTCGGCGTGCACCCCGTCCACCTCGGTCACCAGGACGTCGTCCGCGTACACCGCCCGCAGCCACTCGTCGTTGTGGCCGCGCGTCGGAACGTACTTCGCGCCGTCACGCCGGTAGAAGGCCGGGACGAACGGATGCCTCGGCACATTGAGGAACGCCTCGACCACCCGGGAGGAGAGCACGGACGCCCCGCGCTCGACCTCCCGGGCCAGCCTCACCCTGGCCTCGATCTCCGTCGTCATGTGCTGCTGCCTTCCAGGTAGTCACAGACGGCGGCGGTGATGGGCAGTCCCGTCGCCTGTTCGACGAACCCGTACTGCCCGTTGGGGTTCACCTCCAGGAACACCCACCGGTAGTAGACGGAGCGGACCGCGGCCAGATCCAGCACGCGATGGCCGGTGGCGACCGTCCCGTGCCACCCGTCCGGCCCGTCAAGGCCGGCCGCGACGGCCAGCCTCGACGGGAACCATGCCGTGTCCGCCCGGAAGACCGGCACCGCACGCCGGTTGAGTTCCTCGATCACCAGATCGGCGGTCGGGTCGAACGTCCCCGTGATCACGAGGACGGCTCCGGAGTCGGACATCTCAGTCGTTGCTGCTTCCGGGGTCGTCCGGCGCGTCCATCTGGCCGGTGGGCTGCGTCGGACCGTACGTCTTGGGCGGGTTGCTGGTCATGTGGACGCCGGGTGGCAGACCCGCATAGGTGCAGGTCTGCGTCACCTCGTCGTACCCGAGGTCGGACGCGAGGATGCCTCCGGCACCCGTGACCGGGATCAGGAACCGGAACGCGAACGGACTCGTCGGCCCGACCAGTTCGTCCAGCACCGGCAATGCTGCGGTGGACATGGATCTCCCTCACCTTCTGCCCGCCGAATTCCGGCGGGCGAGTTTCACGGTAGGGGCGGATCCACCGGGGAATCAGGAGGTTTCTCGTTGCCGCAAGAACTCGTCCCGGAGCTGCGCGAGCATTTCGCGCATCGCATCGCCTTCGAGGGACACCTGCTCGAATCGCCGGAAGCGCGCCAGGTAGAGGTCCACGTCCTTGGGATCGGTGGTGGAGATCTCGGCGTGCGGGATCTCCACGATGACGAGCCGACTGTCGTAGACGATGAAGGAGGAGGAGCTGACCTCCGTCATACGTGCGGAGAGCGGCACTACTCGAATGTGCACGTTCGGAAGCCGGGACAGAGCCGTGATCCTGTCGAGCTGAAGCGCCATCTCCGCCGGCGGGAGGATCAGCCAGCGCAGGACGGACTCGGTGATCAGGTAGTGGAAGGACTTCCGGGGTTCGAATAGCACGGACTGCCGTTCCAGCCGGGCCGCCATGGTGCGCGCCAGGACGTCGGGCGTGAGCCCCTTGGGCGCGAGGACGGCCCGGACGTACTCCGGGGTCTGGCAGAGACCCGGAACGCAGGAGGGCTGGAACACCCGCTGCACCTCGGTCTCCGCCTCGACCGCGCGGATGCTGTCCTGGTGGTGATGGAACCCCGCCCGCCGGAGGAACCGCCAGGCCACAGCCTCGGTCGCCTCGCGGCGGGCGGTTTCGACAAGATCGGCGCGCACGGCGTCGGAAACGCCGATGGCGGTGAGGATCCGCTCGACGTCGATGGTGGAGGGGATGGCCTTGCCGGTCTCGATCCTGCTCAGCTTGGACGGGGACATGGCGGCGCCACGGGCAACCGCCTTGGCCTCTTTCCCAGCCGCCTGGCGGAGATTCCGCAATGTGCCGCCGATGTCGTTCTCCATCCCAGCAATGCTCCCGATTCCCGCTGGTGAATGGCAAGCGCGATGTCTTGCGGCAACGCGAAATCGGGGCGGTGCGCAGGAAGTCGGGCGGGCCGACTTCCTGCGTGCCTGTGTCTCAGCCGATGCCGGTGGCAGTCGAGGCCAGGGAGAGGAGGAGGGCGCCGAGGGCGCCAGTGCCAGCGAAGCGGCGGCCGCCGGGGTGGAGGAGGCGGAGGTAGTGGGCGGTCGCGGCGGCGAAGGCGAGGCCGCCGGCGATGAACCACGGGCCCCACAGGTAGAGGTACCAGCGGGTGAGGCCGGCCAGGTCGGGGTCGACGGTCGCGGCGCCGGTCTCGACGAGGATGCCGTGGACGACGAAGAGGCCGCCGTGCCAGATGAGGAGGACTGCCGCGCCGCCGCCGCAGAACACCAGGGAGCGGCCGGCCGTACCGCCCCGGAGGCGCGTCAGGCCGAGGCCGATCGCCGCCCCGAGGAGCTTGAGGAGGCCGGTCACCCACAGGACGGCCAGGAACCACGGCACCCGGTCCTGGGCGAGCCGCACCAGCTCGGGCGCCACCGTCGACCGCGCGCCGAAGGTGCTCCCCATCGCCCAGAGGAAGCTGGGGATCGCGAACAGCACCCCCCACACCGCGACGGCGTACCCCCATCGCGTGCCCGTACCGCTCTTGATCGACATGGATCCACCGTGGCAGTACGACAAGCAGAGGGGCCTCGTCCGCGTGGACGAGGCCCCTCCCCCTCGAGAGCCACACCGCGCTGTCCTGCGCAGGAGGTCGGGCGGGCCGACTTCCTGCGCAGGGCCACCGGGCGCCTAGGAGCTGCGGGCGCGCAGGGCGTCCGTGAACCAGCCGAACACCGGTGCCAGGCTGGGCGGGACGGGCCACCCGTTGATGACCGACAGCAGGTGCCAGTAGCGCTCGGCACGCGGGTCGCCGGCGATCTCCAGCCGGGCCAGCAGCCAGTGGCGCAGTGAGGCATCGTCGGCGCGGTCGAAGGTCTGCGCGTACAGCGCGGTCAGGGCGTCGACGACGGCCGCGGCCTCGGGCGAGGCCGGATCGAGGCCGGCGTCGAGCGCGCCGCCGACGCGGTCGCGGACGGCCTCGGTGAGGTCGTGGTGCAGGCCGGTGCGGTCGCCCCGGGCGCGTTCGGCCGCCTGGTACTCCGCCATCCTGCGGACGGCGGCGCGGAAGTCGGGGTCCTGGGTGAGTTCGGCGAGTTCCACCCAGGCCTCGACCTGCGAGGGTTCGGGGTCGTCCGGCAGTTCGGGCACGGCAGAGCGCATCATGTCGACGAACTCGGCGTTGGCGTCGAGGCCGCCGAAGGTGTCGTCGACGAAGTCGGTGATCAGGCGTCGGCGTTCGTCGTCGGAGAGCTTTGCGAGCTTGTGCATGAGGTCCATTTCCTCGGGAGTGGAGTCGCGGGCGGCCACCGCGCGC
The DNA here is from genome assembly GCF_001279805.1 of Streptomyces sp. XY431. Lineage (NCBI taxonomy): Bacteria > Bacillati > Actinomycetota > Actinomycetes > Kitasatosporales > Streptomycetaceae > Streptomyces > Streptomyces sp. XY431. Next base: position 6,382 of record NZ_LGDO01000127.1, on the reverse strand, counting down.
AGCACCGCGCGGCGCAGGCGGAGGACGCGGATCTGCACCTCCAGGGCGTCGGCGTGCGCGGCCGCGACCTCGGGCACCGAGACCTCCCGGTCCAGTACCTGCCGGACGGCGGCGAGGTCGAGGCCGAGGTCGCGCAGGGTGCGCACCAGGTCGAGACGTGCGAGCGCGCCGAGGTCGTAGAGCCGGTAGCCGGCCGGGCTGCGGTCGGTCGGCGGAACGATCCCGGAGTCCGAATAGAACCGGATGGTCTTGACCGTCAGCCCGGTGCGCCGGGCCAGGTCGCCGATCGTGAAGAGCGTGTCCCCGTCCATGCCCCTACTCTCGCGTCTCCCCCTACGGGAGACTCAAGGCCGCCGGCCGGGAAGCACTCGTCCGTCGGCGAAGGCTCGCCGGGGCCGTCCCGTGGCCGCGCGCCCGTTCGCCGCCCTCGCCGTGCGCGATCCTCACCAAGGCCGCAGACTTCCCAGGGGTGCCCGCGGCATTCCCGAGCCCGTCAGGGGGCCGCGCCAGGTCCCTGACTGCTGCTGATCGGATGATCGGAGCGACACATGAGTCACCTGCCCTCGTTCGAGGACACCACCGACTTCGAGAACGCCGACCGGGGCTTCCTGGGGGCGCTGGTGCCCGCCGTGGTCAGGGCCGCGGACGGGCGGGTGGTGTGGGACAACGACGCCTACGACTACCTCAGGGGCGAGTGCCCGGACACGGTCAGCCCGAGTCTGTGGCGGCAGGCGCAGTTGTGCGCGAAGCAGGGGCTGTACGAGGTGGCGGAGGGGATCTACCAGGTCCGGGGGCTGGACCTGTCGAACATGACGCTGGTGGAGGGCGAGCGGGGGGTGATCGTGATCGATCCGCTGATCTCCACCGAGTGCGCCGCCGCCGCGCTCGCGCTCTACCGCGAGCACCGCGGGGAGCGGCCGGTGACCGGTCTGATCTACACCCATTCGCACGGGGACCACTTCGGCGGTGCGCGCGGGGTGCTGCCCGAGGGGAGCGAGCGGGACGTGCCGGTGATCGCGCCGATCGGGTTCCTGGAGCACGCGGTCAGCGAGAACGTCTACGCCGGCAACGCGATGACGCGGCGGGCGATGTTCATGTACGGCGACCGGCTGCCCAAGTCGCCGGAGGGGCAGGTCAGCGCCGGGCTGGGGATGACGACCTCGACCGGCACCGTCTCGCTGATCCCTCCGACCGTGGACGTCACCCGCACCGGGCAGGAGGAGACGGTGGACGGGGTGCGGATCGTCTTCCAGCTCACCCCGGGCACGGAGGCTCCGGCGGAGATGAACTTCAACTTCCCGCAGCGGCGCGCGCTGTGCCTGGCGGAGAACGCCACCCACAACATGCACAACATCCTGACCCTGCGGGGGGCGGTGGTGCGCGATGCGCGGATCTGGTCGCGCTACCTGGACGAGGCCGTCGAGTTCTTCGGCGACAGCTACGACGTGGCGTTCGCCTCGCACCACTGGCCGACCTGGGGCCGGGAGAACGTGGTCGAGATGCTGACCCAGCAGCGCGACCTGTACGCCTACCTGCACGACCAGACGCTGCGGATGCTCAACTCCGGCCTGACCGGCGCGGAGCTGGCCGAGGAGATGCGGCTGCCGCCCGCACTGGAGCAGGCGTGGCACGCGCGCGGCTACTACGGCTCCCTCAGCCACAACACCAAGGCCGTCTACCAGCGCTACCTCGGCTGGTTCGACGGCAACCCCGCCCACCTGTGGGAGCATCCCCCGGTGGAACTGGCCACGCGCTACGTCGAGTTGGCCGGCGGACCGGAGGCCGCCCTGGCCAAGGCCCGCGGCTACGCCGCCGACGGCGACCTGCGCTTCGCGGCCACCGTGCTGAACCACGTGGTCTTCGCCGATCCGCAGAACCACGCCGCGAAGGAGGAGTTGGCCGGGGTGTACGAGCGGCTGGGGCACGGCAGCGAGAACGGCCCCTGGCGCAACTTCTACCTCATGGCCGCGCTGGAACTGCGCCAGGGCCCGGGCACCATCGAACTGGACACCAGCGCCGGGATGGCGATGGCACTGACCACCGAGATGCTGCTCGACTCCGTCGCGGTGCGCATCGACGGCCCCAAGGCGTGGAACGACGCCCTCACCGTCGACCTCGCCCTGACCGACGAGGGCAACCGCCACCGGCTCACCCTGCGCAACGGGGCCCTGACCCACCGCGCTACCCCCCTCGGCACCACCCCCAAGGTCACGTCGGACCTCACCCTGACCCTCACCAAGCCACAACTCCTCGGCCTGCTGGCCGGCCAGGGCCTGGACGGCGTCCGGAGCGAGGGCGACCCCGCCGTCCTCGGCCGCCTCTTCTCCTACGTCTCCGAGCCCGACAAGTCCTTCGCCATCGTCACCCCCTGACGGGACCGACGGTGACGAACTCCCCCGTCTGGAGACCCAGCTGCCTCGCGTCGACGGCGCCCGCGGCACCGTCCTGATCCTGCTGATGCGCACAGCCCGGGACGCCCCGTCGTCCGCCATGCTCAAGCTGATCCGCCGCTACGCGAACAGCTTGCCCGCCCAGGTCGGACGCCTCGCCCTCGCCGGCGTCCGACCAGCCCTCGCCGCCCTCCTCGCCCGCACCGGAGTCACCGCACAACTCGGCGACAGCGCCGTCGTCCCCACCGAACCCGCCCTTCTCGCACCCCTCGACCACGTCGCGGCGCAAGCCCGGCAGTGGATCGCTGCCGAGTCACAACGGCCCTCCCAGTGACGGTCCTGACCGTCAGCCCCGGCGGCTCGCCGCGTTGCGGACGCGGCGGGTGCGTCCCCGCTCGGCGAGGAGGCCGAGGGCTGCGGGGGAAGTGACGGACCGGGTGGTGGTGACCGTGCGCTGGAACCAGTCGGACGCGGTCAGCAGTTCTTCCTCGGTCCAGGGCTCGTCCAGGGCGAGGGACCTGAGCAGGGTCCACTCACGCAGGCGCCGGACGAGGAAGGCGCGGCCGCCGACGACTACGGCCATCATCTCGGCCCAGGCCGGAAACCCGGGTCCGGTCAGCTGCTCGGCAGCCCGGCGTTCGAGGTGCTGGTTCACCGCGGCCTCGGCCATGGACTGGTCCTCGTCGCGAAGGACGGCGGCCAGCAGGTCGGCCTCCTCCGCCTCGGCGACGCTTTCCAGGGCGCGCAGGTACTGGGCGTAGCGCCGGTGCTCGGGCGGTTCGGAGTCGTCGATGGGCGAGCTGTTCATGCGGCCATCACATCATTGAGGACCGGTGCTGCCGCCAGCGGTCGGCGAAGGGGACCTCGTGGGTCTCGGCCGTCCCGGGTCTACCGAGCAGGCAAGTACTCGTCCCTGATTCCTTCGACGGCCGCACGCATCGGGTCGTCGTAGACGGCCACAGCGGCGAAGCGGTCGAAGGTCTCCCGGTAGGTCCTGAGGTCCTTGGGGTCCCGGGTGGTGATCTCCGAGTGGAAGGTTTCCACGATGGCGAGGCGGTCGTCGTGGAGGCTGAAGCAGGTCATCGGGAAGTCGGGCATCCGAGCGTTCTGAGGGAGCAGGCCGACGGCCACGTTGGGGAGTCTGGAGAGCGAGACGAGCCGGTCCAACTGCACGACCATGACCGACGCGTCGCAGATCCTCCACCGCAGCACGTGCTCGCAGACCAGGAAGTGGAAGGATCGGCTCGGGTCGTGGAGTGCCTGCTGCCGGGCCAGCCGAGCAGCGGTGGTCCTGATCCGCGACTCCTCCGACAATTCGGGCAGGAGGTCAAAGACCGCCGAGATGTATTCCAGCGTCTGGAGCAGTCCGGGAACCAACTGTCCCTGAAAGAGCCTGAGCTCGGTCGTGCGCTGCTCGATGGCCTGGATCGCCTGCTGGTGCTTCCAGAACCCCGTGCGGTGGATGAGCCGCCAGGCGGTCTCCTCCGTTGCGGCGACCCGGGCCTGTTCGAGGAACTGCTCCTTGGCCGCCGCCGACACACCGAGTGCCGTGAGGATGAGGTCGACGTCCACGACGCTCGGGAGCACCTTGCCGTGCTCGATCTTGCTCAGCTTGCCCGGAGACATGGAGGCCCTACGGGCCACGGTCTCTCCGGTGAGTTCCGAGGAATGACGCAGGGCTCGTAGGGCCTTTCCGATGTCCTCTGCAGCGCTCAAGGCCGGTGCTGCCGCCAGTAGTCGGCGAAGGGGACCGCATTCGTCTCGGCGATCTGCTGGTAGCGGCGGTATTCGGGGGCTGCCTCTGCGGGGAGGCGTTCGGCACCGATGAACTTGCCGTCCGTCGTGTAGTGCATGCGGTAGACGTCGGTGTCGTCGAAGAGCCAGAAGTCGTGCTCGGGCAGCCCGGCCACCGGACGGGCTGCCCGGTCGATGATGCCGATGGTCTCGCCCGCCGTGATGTTTCCAGGGTAGGCGGAGAGTTCGTAGCGCAGGTAGTCGGTGAGCGGCGAGGTGAGGACATGGACGCGGGAGACGGTCTTGCCGAGGTCGGTCATGGACCGGACCCACGGATTGTCGGACCACTCCGGGGGCATCGCCTCGCCGGCCAGGAAGGCCGCGAACTCCTCCGCTTCCTCCTCCACGTCGTAGAGGTCCAGCGTCTCCAGCCGGAACGCGGTGTGCTGGAAGCTCTCGAAGAGCCGGCCGAATTCAGTTCCGTCGAGCACGGAAGTAGTCCTCCAGGATGTTCACGGGCACACGGACGACGCTCTCGCCCTGGGGAAGGTCGATCTGGGCGAGCTGCTCGGGGTCGGTGACCACATAGCCCTGCACGAGGAATGCGGTGTTGTCCTCCGTTTCCCACAGCGTCGGGCAGGTGCCGCTCTTGCAGTCCGAGTCGCCGGACAGCTTACGCAGAGCCACTGTTCCTCCTCGTTCCGTTGTCGAGATCGATGGTTCATGCTCGTCCTACCGAAAGGCAAGGGCATGCGCTTTCCACTACGGGAAAGCCGAGTGGTGCCTCAAGCATCCGGACCGCCCGCGCCCACCGGGGTGCGGCGGGGGCGCGCGGCAGTGTGGGACGCCGACTGGCCGGTTGAGGAGAGTTGATCACTTGGCACGCACCGAGTTCTACGATGACCCCGGCGCGCCCGTGCCGAATCGGCTGGTGGTTGCGGCGTCCGCCGTGGTGACCGATGGGGAGGGGCGGGTGCTGCTGCAGCGGCGGGTCGACAACGGGCTGTACGCGTTGCCGGGTGGGGCGATGGATCTCGGGGAGTCGCTGCCGGGAGCCGCTGTTCGGGAGGTCCGGGAGGAGACGGGGCTCGAGGTGGAGGTCACCGGGATCGTGGGCACGTACACCGATCCGCGGCATGTGATCGCCTACTCGGACGGCGAGGTGCGGCAGCAGTTCAACATCTGCTTCACCGCGCGCGTCACGGGTGGGGAGCTCCGGATCTCCGACGAGTCGACCGATCTGCGGTTCGTGGCGCCGGAGGACATCGGCAACCTGCCGATGCACCACACCCAGCAGCTACGGCTCCGGCATTTCCTGGAGCACCGGGCGACTCCGTACCTGGGGTAGGTGCGCAGGAAGTCGGAGAGTCCGACTTCCTGCGCACCGGGGGGTTCCACCGAACGGGTCGGCTACTCCCAGGGGTTGTTGCCCAGCTCCCAACTCGCGGCCGCGTCCTTGTTGTGCAGGAACCGCGGGTCCGGCATGCCCTGGAGCGAGGAGTCACTGATCGGGCACTGCGGCCACTCGTCGCGCAGCATCTTGAGCAGGAACTCGGCCATGCCGCACGGGTACACCGACCATTCGAGATTCATCCGCGAGTACACCGCGACCGGCCAGCGGTCCGGGTCCGGGTCAGTCGTGATCCAGCACAGAGTGTCGGCGGCGCCCGTCTCGCCCCAGATGAGCAGGTCCTCCAGCCGGTGCCGGCCCCTGTCGGCGGGAGCCCATCGGTTCACCGCGAAATCCGCGAGCGCTGCTTCCGAGAGCCTTGAGAGTGTTCCGAACCGCAGCTCGTCCGAGGTGGCAGGGATGTCAACGCCGACCATCTCCTCGATCGAACCGTTGCCGAAGGCCGCGACAAAGGCCCGGTAGTCGGCCGGGAAGGGCGTTCCGTGGACCTTCTCCGCCGCAATCCAGTCGACAATGTCCCCACAGGTGGGCCCGACGCACGACAGAACCTCTCCGAGGCTCGCCATGGCGGCAATTGCGGCGGACTGGTCGTCACTCACACTACGGCTCCGATCGGGTCGGGGCGCCCTCGCCCATTGGCGCCATTGTCCGTCCTCGGCGGCGGGGGGGCAGAGTGGGTTGGTCAGGGGCTCAGGACGAAGCGGCATACGCGTCTGTGCACAGGAAGTCGGAGGGGCCGACTTCCTGCGCGGATGCTCCTATAGACGTCAAGTTGCGGGAGCAAGGTCGGTTTGCGTGATTTGTTCGGTTGGTGTGCTGGTGAGCACGCGGTAGACCTCGCGAGCGA
>NZ_LGDO01000126.1:0-11704 GCF_001279805.1 Streptomyces sp. XY431 | reverse complement strand
CTCCTGACGGGCTTTCCGCGCTCGACGGGCTCCCGGGGCGAGCGATCAGGCCAGCTGGTGCGGCGGGGACTTGGTCTGGACGGGCCGCAGCCCGCGCAGCTCGGTGAGGTCGTTGAGGTCCAGGCTGCGGATCCGGGCGACGGCGTAGGTCTCCTCGACGATCGCGTGCACGTCCTCCATCCGCCAGCCGCGCAGCGGGTCGGGCGGCACCGCGACCAGCAGGGCCTGCGGGGCGCGGGCGTCGGGCTGGTTGTAGTGGAAGGCCAGTCCGCCCAGCTCCTCGACGGCGGGCTCGGCGTCGCCCTCGGGCGGTGGGGCGTCGGTGGGGGGAGCGGGGGGCGGTTCGGGGACGGACTCGGTCCAGGAGTCGATCAGGAGTCCCGCGACGTGGTCCGGATCGGGCGCGCCGTCGGTGCGCAGCAGCGCGCTGTGGCGGGCGGCGGGCCTGGTCCTGGACGGTACGGGGGCCGGGCCGCGGGCGATCCAGGGCTGTCCGGCGGGGAGCTGGACGACGGTCGTGCCGCAGGGCGGGGTGTCGGCCAGGACCTCCGCGGCGGCGAGCGCGTCGTCGAGGGTGCGGACGTTCGGCCGGACGCGTTCCATCTGCACCAGCCAGTTGCCGGTGCCGTCCTCGTCCGCGCCCTCCGGCGGCCCGGCGGTGAGCGCGTCGCCCGCGGGGGTGCCGCCGAGCCGCAGTTCGGCCAGGACGGGCAGGGTGCCGGCGAGCGCCGAGGACACCGCGGCGGTGACGGCGGTGATCCAGCCGAGCGCCGCGGCCGGCTCTTCCGGCGGGGGGCCGGGCAGCGGGGCGAGCGGGTTGGCGGCGAAGCGGTTGAGGACCGTGGCGGCCTGCTTCCGCAGCTCCGCGATCCCGGCCTCGTCGGTCGGCGGGCCGAGGCTGTAGGCGGAGGTGATCCCGAGATCGGCGAGGCTGTCCAGGGTGCGGGAGACCGTGTCGGCGAGGCCCGGCAGCACCTTCACCTGTTCGACCAGATTGGCGACGGCGCTGGTGGTGGCGTTGTGCCAGTTCTCCACCCGGGCGGCGAAGCCGGTCAGGTCGGCGCCGGCCCAGTCGTCGCCGCTCCTCTGGTCGAGGTGGGAGGTGAGCAGGGGTTCGGCGCCGGTGAGCACGCCCGCCAGCGCGTTGCAGAGCAGCCGCAGTTCGGCGAACCGCGCGGCGCCGGTCGCCGTGACGGGCGGGGTGGTCGCGGCGCCGGCGCGGGTGGCGGCCTGGCGCAGCAGTCGGCGGGCGAGGGCGGTGTCCTGCTCGGCGGGGTCGGCGTCGCGGCTGCCGGGCGGCCCGGCGCCGAGGACCACGTCGAGCGCGCAGACGCCGAGGTCGGCGAGGGTGAGGGTGAGCGGTGCGGCCGGGTCGCCGAAGTCGAACCGCCAGCCGCCGGGGTCGCCGAGTCGGGCCTCGCACCAGCGCTCGACGGCGGGCTCCAGCTGGGCGAGCGGCCGGGTCGCGTCCCAGCCGGGAACGGGTCCGGCGGGCGTGAGTACGGCGACCCGGTGGGTCAGGGCGGTGGCGGCGCGCGGGGTGCGGACCACCTCGAAGTCCTGCGGCAGGCGGTCGCCGCGGGTGATGCCGTCGGCCGAGGACGCGGCCCGCAGCGGGCTTCCGGCGACCAGCTGGTGCACGCTCTCGGCGAGCAGCAGGTCGCCGACCGCGTCGAGGGTGTCCGCCAGTTCCAGCATCAGCGTGGTGGCCCCGTCGAGCAGGGGCAGGTCCTCGGGGGGAAGGTTGCCGAGGATGTCCTGCAACTGCTCGCCGTGGGCGCGCCAGTCGGCCAGCAGGGCCAGTCCGTCGACGACGTCGCGGGCCGCGATCGCGGTCCTGGCCTCGTCGCTGCCGGGAACGCTCGGGTCGACCAGGCGGGGCGTCGGGAAGGCGTCCCGGACGGGTGCGACGAGGGCGTCGAGCCCGTTGTCGTGCAGGCCGCGTTCGAACCGGTAGCCGAGCAGGGCGCCGAGGCTCTGGCCGGAGCGGACGCCGTCGACGACGGCGAGCGCGCGGCGGACCCGGGCGGCGCTGAGGTCGACGGCGAAGGCCTGGCGGTCGGTGTGGCTGAGCCAGCCGGAGCGCAGTACGGCGGCGGTGACGGCGTGGTGCAGGGACGGGGCGAGGAGGTAGCCGTCGTTGGTCTGCGGCTCGCCGGACTCGCCGGAGTCGCCCGACTCGCCCGACTCACCGGGGTCACCGCCCTCTCCGCCCTCACCGGCCTCGCCCTCCCCGGCCGGTGGCCCCGGTTCGTCGCCGGGGAGCGGCTCCTCCGGCGGCAGCGACTCCGGGCGCGGGTGGAGGTCGGCCACCCAGCCGTACGCCCCCAGGTGGGTGCCGTCGGGGCGGGTGGCCCGGGTCTTGGCGAGGCGGGCGTGGGCGACCGAGGACATCCAGGCGTCCAGCCGGTGGGTCTGGGTGTCCAGCGCCTCGCACAGCAGCAGCTCCAGGCGCGGCGTGTCGGCGTACGGCAGGTCCGCGCCCTCGGGCAGGGGCGGCTCGGACGGGCCGGGCGGCGGCGGGGTGATGAGCGACAGGTCCTCCGCGGCGGCGAGCTGCTCGAACGCGAGCGAGAGCCAGTCGAGGAACTGCGGCGCGAAGCCGGCCGCGGTGACGAGCTCGCCGTTCTTGAGCCCGACCCCGGGGGCGGGCACCGGCGTGCCGGCCCGGAGGAATTCCTCCACGTGGAACGCGTAGGTGAACATCAGGTTGGTGGCGTAGTGGTAGAAGAGCCCCAGCCGGCCGGTGCTGATCGCCTCCGTGGAGGAGGACAGGGCCAGCATCCCGGCGAGGAGCTCCGGCGAGGCCCCCTGCCCCGTGGCGAGCTGCGCGAGCGCCTGCTGCCAGAAGCCCCACATGAAGCGGACCGGTCGGGCCCGGGCGAGTTCCACCATCTCGGGGGTCGGCCGCTGGTCGCACAGGAACTCCACGGGGAAGGGGACGAAGTCCGGGGAGGGCGGCAGCGCCCAGGTGAACAGGCTGTCGTGCGGGACGGTTCCGATCGGGGTGTCCGGCGGCGGCTCGAACGGCGCGTTCACGATGTCCTGCTGCATGTACCGCAGCCGCCGGGAGGCCGGCAGGCGGTGCAGCAGGTCGTTGATCACCTGGTCCGGGTCGCCGCCGGCGCCGACGCCGGGGGAGCGGAAGGCCTGCGACTCGACCAGGGTCCGGAAGCCGGAGATGTGGTTGAGGATCCGCAGGTCCACCTCGCTGCCGTGCCACAGGTCGAGCGAGGTGACGGGCAGCAGCCCGTACGGCTGGTTGCCGACCCGCAGCGTCGGCAGCAGGCCCCGGCCGCGGACGTGGTGGATGTAGTGCGAGACCAGGAAGGTGAGGTCGGGCAGGGTGGTGCCCTCCAGGGTGCGCCAGTTGCTGGAGGCGGCGGAGAAGGCGCCGGCCGCGGTCTGGAGCAGGGTCAGCAGTTGGTGCTCGTCGTCGGTGAGTCCGTCGGTGGCCTCGGCGAGCACGGCGGCGGCGGTCCCGCCGAGCGCGGTCGCGGCCCGTGCCGCCGCCTGGGTGCTGCCGGGGGCGAGGGCGGCCTGCTGCTCGTCGACGCGGTCCGGCGGCTCGGGCGGGGTGCGCGGGTGCCAGGCCGAGCGGGTGGCGTCGGTGTTGTTGGTGGGGGTGCCGGTGGGCAGCACGGCCAGGCCGTCGGTGCAGCGGTGGGCCTCCAGCAGGGTGGTGAGCAGCTGCGCGGTGTCGGCGGAGCCGCCGCCGCGCACGCCGGTGACGGTGACCAGGCTGAAGTCGGTGCGCAGTCCGGTCAGCGGTACCCGGACGCCCATGCCGACCCGGACGGCTTCGTCGAAGTCGCCGAGCCAGCGCGGTGGCACCGGCTTGCCGGGGGCCGGGCCGACGTCGAGTGTCGCGGCGATCGGCTCGCCCTCCTGGCGCCAGAGCAGGCCGATCTGGCCGTCACCGGTGGTCTCGTAGCCGGAGAACACCAGCCGGTCGGGCAGGACGTAGCTGTGCGCGGCGCGGGTGAACGTGCTGTCGACGATGGTCGGTTCGGCGACCCAGGGCTCCGGGGAGGCCACGATCCCGTCCGGCGGTGTCTCGGTGTCGGGGCGGGGGCCCTGCGGGCGCAGGGCGCGGACGGCCCAGGCGGCCCGGCCGGGGCCGATGGCCGCGACGAGGGTGCTCCAGGCGGCCGCGCGGCCCTCCTCGTTCGGCCCGGCGGTCCAGACCTCCACCCAGTAGGCCTCGGTGGCGGCGCGCTCCTCGGCGGTGAGGCCGGTCTCGTGGGAGTCGACGTGGATGTCGTCGGGGTAGGCCCGGATCCACAGCTGCGGTTCGGGGCCGCCGAGGCCCCGGTACACCGTCTCCAGCCGTAACGGGAGGAGCACCAGCGGGTCGGAGCCGTCCTCGGACCAGAGCGGCGGCTCGGCGGTCGCCAGGTCCCGGTAGGCCTCACGGGCCTGCTGGTAGCGGGTCTGGGCGGCGTCCACCTCCTGGGTTGCGGCCAGGTGTTCGGCCTCGAGCCCGGTCTCCTGGGCGAGTACCCGTTTCTCGTAGCCGGCGAGTCCGGTCCTCGACCAGTCGAGGGCGACCCGGGCGTCGCTGACGGCGCGGTGCGCGGCGGCGATCTCGCTGGTCACGGGGCTTCTCCCATCAGGCTGCGGGCGGTGCGGAGCAGACGGAACGGCCGTTGCAGGGTGACCCGGGCGACGTCGGCGGAGTTCCAGCTCCGCCCGTCGGTGCGGGGGTGCTCCTGCTCGGAGACCGGCGGGTCGGCCGGCATCCGGCCGAGCGAGGCGAACCCGTTGACCAGGACGCGGTCCCAGTTGAGGTCGTCCCAGGTCTTCATGCCGGCGCCCGTGCCGGGCGCGGTGTCGTAGCCGAACCGCAGCCGTCGGCCGTTCTCGGCGAGCACGATCCACCAGTTGTGGATGTCCTCGCCGGGGGGCAGCTGGAAGGCGTAGGCGCAGGTGCGCTCGTCCATGGGCAGCACCATGAGGGGCGCCACCCAGGTGTCCGGGGCGAGCAGGGGGTCCTGGACGGCGGCGGGCGGGACGGCGGCCACGATCATGCCGGGGTAGCGGTGCACCAGCCGGCCGCGGATCAGCAGCACGTCCAGGTCGTTGGCGTCCATGGCGAGGTGGCTGCCGAGGGCGCCGTCGAGGGCCCAGCCGTGCACCGGCGGGATGTCGGCGAGGCCGTCGGGGCGCGGCCAGAAGTGGGTGAACGGGCTGCCGCGCAGGTCGGTCGGGTACTCGCGCCAGCGCATCTCCCGGTTGAGCTCGTCGTTGGCGCCGACCATGAAGGCGGCGATGAACGGGCCGTTGGCCTTCAGCAGGACGGCCCGGTCGTCCGGGACGGCGGCGATGCCGGGCAGGAACCAGTCGGGTTCGCTCTCCTTGATCGCGAGCGCCATCGCGGCGGGGAAGTCGGGGCAGACCATCACCGGGTCGGTGATCTGCTCGGGCAGCGCGACCAGCGACTCGCCGGTCACGGTGATCCGGTCCTCCAGCCGGGCGGCCAGCAGCGGCGTCGGGTCGAGCGCGCCGACCAGCCGCTCCTTGTAGGCGTCCGGGTCGATCGGCACCCCGTACTGCAGCAGTTGGCTGCCGGGGTCGTCGGTCATCGACTCCTGGCCGGCCAGGACGGTGAACGGGGCGGAGAGCGTCATGCCGAAGCCGTCCGGGAGCGATTCCGTCATGCCGGTGAGGTCGCCGACGAGCGGCTCGACCGTCCCGGAGTCGAACAGCTGCTCCGACATGAGCAGGTCGTCCGCGGTCATGGAGTCCGCGGCGAATCCCTCCTGTTCGCCCGCCATCCGCCCGATCGAGGGGGCGAGCAGCGAGGTGATCGCCCCGGCCTGGTCCGTGAAGCCGTTGGCGAGCGCGGCGGGGGCGACCGCGGCCATCGTGCGCAGCATCCCGGTGGTGTGCCGGGTGGCGGCGGAGTGGAGCGCGCCGTCGACGCGTTCCGCGAACGCGTCGCCGGCCGCGACCTCGACGGTGGGCGAGGTGCCCGGCCGGGTCACCAGCGGCACGGCCAGCGGGGGCAGCAGCGCGCCGGTCATCGTGCGCCGGGCCAGGCTGTCGCCGTCGAGGGAGGCACGGCGGGCGAGCGGCCCGCGCCGGCGCAGCAGCCGGTGGTAGGCGGCGTCGGCCAGCGCGGTCGGGGCCGGGCTGACCGCGACCTCGGTCCGCAGCGGCAGTCCGCTGTCGGTGCGGACCCGGTCGCCGACCGGCGCGGCCACCGCCATCAGCTCGCCGGGGGAGAGGGTCTGCAGGTGGCGCCGGTACAGCGAGTCGGCGACCGCGGTGCAGAAGACGGTCTCCTGCAGCTTGCGGTTGGCCTCCCGGACGGCGCCCAGCTGGTCCCAGGCCCGGGCCATCAGGAACTCCTGGTTCTCCCGCACCCAGTCGGCGCCCAGGGCGGCCGCGATCCGGTACTCCGGGTCGAGGTTGAGCTCGGCCAGCCAGCCCGTCGCGCCCGGTTCGACGGACCGGGCGACCACCGGGTGGCCGCCGTACAGCGGCGGCGCGAGTTCGGTCTCGGTGCCGCGGTCGATGTGCGCCGCGACCCTGGTCCTGAAGTCGTCGAGGGCGGCCTGGGTGACGGTGCCCGGCGGTGGGTCGAAGAGGGTGAGGACGCCCTGGACGGTGATGGTCTGCCGGCCGGCCGCCGGGTCGCCGGAGGCGAGCGGATCGCCGTGCAGCCAGGGCCGGGTGACGTCGACGGTCCGCCCGCCCAGCAGTCCGGCCTCCTCCGGCCGCAGCGGCACCACGGCCGTCGCCAACTGCTCGAAGTCGCCCTCCTCGCCGGTGCGGAAGCCCCAGGAGTGGTAGACGGGCAGCCGGAAGACGCCCTGGCCGGGGAACGGCCAGGCGTCGCCCGGCTGGTCGATCTCGGCGAAGCCGCCGGTGAGCCCGGCGGTCACCCCGCCCTGGAAGGACGGCACCAGGCAGGCCAGGTAGTCGAGGTTGCCCTGGAGCCGGCGCGGGCAGAGCAGCCGGGAGACCATCGGCCCCCGCTGTCCGGCCGGCCGCTGGATGTGCGCCCACTGCCAGGCGTCGTCGAGCGGCGGCAGCAGGCCGATCTCGACATCGACGAAGGGCAACGGGTTGCCCGGCTGGACGGCGTGCCCGGCGGCCTCCACCACGATCAGCTGCAGCCAGGGCCGCAGGTGTCCGTCGGTGGCCCTGGCCGGGGTGAACAGCCAGGGCAGTTCGGGCAGGTCGAACTCCACGAAGGGCAGGTAGTTGGGCTCCACGTCGGTGCTGCCGGGCACCGGTTCGACGCGCAGGATGTGCCGGGTGTCCAGGCCCACCACGCCCTCGGGGCCGAGCATCCGCAGGCCCCGGCCCTGCACCGGCAGCCGCCGGTCCCGCGGCCCGGTCAGGGTGAGGGTGGGCGCCAGGTCGGGTTCGAGGTTGGTGGCGGTGTGGGGGATCGACGCGGCCACCGGGCTCTGCAGGTACGGCGCGAACTCCAGGTCGTCGCCGCTCATCGGAGTCTCGCCTCCCAGGCCTCCACCACCCGGACCCCGCCCCGGCCGCCCAGCAGGCCGCGCAGTTCGGCGTTCGGCATCCCGGCGTCGCCGGCGGGCGGCGCGGCCGCGACCGTGAGCTGCGTCATCGACCAGCTGGACACCGCCGCGAGCGGTTGCTCCGCCGCCACCCGGAGCGCCGGCCCGGCGGTCTGCCACCAGTGGGCGTCGCGGATCGAGGCGGCGGCGGCCACCTGCTCGGCGGAGACATGGGCGTGGGAGCGGATCATGCGCCGGATGTGCGAACGCATCGGCACCGGATCCTGGACGATCTTGGTCTCCCAGCCGAGCTCCACCCCGACGAAGGCCGAGTCCTCGGGCCCCGAGAGGTCGGGGGCGAACCTGACGCCCGAGCGGTACTGGGCGTAGGCGTCGGTGCTCAGCTGCTGGTCCTCGGTCAGGTCCAGGAACTGCCCGGGCGCGAAGGAGTCGGAGACCGAGCCCTCACGGGAGTCCTCGCCGCCGAGCCGGGGCTCGACGATGTCCCACCGCTCCGGCGGGTCGACCGCGGCGTGCCCGAAGCGCGCGATGTCCACCCCGAGCGGCAGCACGTGCTGGCGGGCCGCCAGCCGGCCGTGCGGGTGCACCCGCCGCCCCTCGGCCAGCAGCCGGTTCGCGAACGGGGCGAGCCGCACCGGGCTGCGGTCGGCGGCGGACGGCGGCAGCACGCTCCACGCCGAGGGCTGTGCGAACGCCTTGACCAGCTCGTCGCCGAGGTTGACGGTGGAGGCGGGCAGCGGCGGCGGCCCGCCGCCCCAGCTCAGGTCGAAGTTGAACGACACCTTGAACAGGAACAGCTTGATCCGGCCCCGGCCGACCGCGTGCCAGGGGGTGGGCCCCTCCAGGATCAGCTCGAACGCGATGCCCAGCAGGGTCTCGCCGAACACCTCGACCGACAGCGCGCCGCGCATCGACGCGGTGAACGACATCGTCGGCTTGAAGTGGATCAGCACGTCCAGGGCGAACTGCCCGCGCAGACCGCAGTCCGCGATCTCGGCGACCAGGGACAGCTTCGCCCCGAACTGGACGGTGTTGCTGGTCACCGCGAAGTACGACTCGCAGCGCAGCTGCAGCCACGGCGTGGGGGAGAGGTCCATCGCCAGCCGGTGCAGCTTCGGCACCCCGCGCGGGACCGGGAACGCCGGGTGGAAGCCGCCCGCGCTGAGCACGAAGAGCGGGTCGTCCCCGCCCCGGCTGAGCACCAGGACGTCACCGTCGAGCGGAATGCCCGCCATCCGCGAACCCGTCAGGGAGGCCATCAGGAAGGCGCTGGGCTCGGCCGTGTCGTACTGGCCCGCGAAGGTCGCCTTCAGCTCGATGACCGGCGCCGCCGGATCGGGCACCATCACCCGCAGGATGCCGAGGATCGACAGCCGCACCGGATCGGGCAGCTCGGCCACCACGGCCGCCGACAGGTCGACCATCCGGCCGCCCCAGGAGATCCGGAACATCGGCCCGACCACGAGCCGCCCCGGAACGGTCGGGAACAGCGACGCCAGGCGGGGGATCACCCGCACCGCGGCCTCCACCGGGTCGGGCGGGAACAGCAGTTCACCGGCGGTGCCGTCGGCGATGCAGGCCAGCAGCGTGTCCCGGTCGACCGCCTTGTTGACGCCCACCACCCCGCCGATGCCGCTGACCGCGAAGCCCAGCCCGATCTGCAGCCCGGGTTCGGGGAAGGTCGCGCCCATCAGCACGATGAACGCCGGCGGCCGGCCCAGCGAGATCTGACCGAAGGCCGTCACCGTGGTGACCGGCATCGCCGCGCTCAGCACCCCCGAAAACTCGGTGAAGCCCTTGCGGTCCAGCTGGCCGCGCAGCTGCACGGGGGGTAACGGCAGGTCGATCTTCAGCGTGTCCGGGAGATTACCGTCCGCCAGCCTCTCCAGGTCGAGCCCCGGAATGCCGCCCATGGCACACCTCGCTCCTCGTCAGCCGCGCGTCGGCGGCATACGGCCGCCGGCCGGCAGCAGGTCCCAGAAATCGTGCTCCCCGGCGGGCCGGTAGCGGACCAGGCCGAGGAAGGTCGGCGCCCGGGTCTCCGGTGCGTCGGGCCCGTCCGGACCGTCGGCGGCGGCGTCGGCGAGCGTGTCGGTGGCTGTGCCGTGCCAGAACCCCTGGTCGCCGAGCGGGTCGCCGGTCGGCTCGGCCGGAGGGTCGCCGGGAACCAGCCGGACCGGCAGGTACAGGTGGCCGACGCCCTTGTCGGCGCACACCCGGTCGAGGCGCAGGCCGGGGAACTCCCGGTCGGAGCCGGGGGCGAACTGCTCCAGTACCACCCGCAGCGCCGCCGCGCCCACGCAGTGCCAGGCCAGCGGGTAGCCCGCCCTCGCCGGCCCGCCCTCCCCGGCGTTCACCGGCTCGACGGGGCTCCGCGCCGGCTGCGGCCCCTGCCCGGTGTCGGCACCGGTCCGCGCGTCCTCGCCGAAGTACCGCCAGCGCCAGCCCTCGGCCAGGCCGTCCGCCCGGCCCGCCACCGCGCCCAGGTCGAACGCGTCCATGAACTCGGTGCTGCGCACCGCCGGGGTCCGGGGCAGTTCGGACGGCGAGCTCACCGCAGCGACGTACCCCTGGTGCCAGCCCTTGGCCGAGGCGGACGGACCGAGTCCGCCCTCGCCGTCGTGGGGGAAGGGATTCAGCTGGGGCATGGCGGACTCCTCACGGCGGGTCCGGAAGAATGGCCGGGAAATATCACGGGCAGTGATAATTCACGGCCCGGGCCACGGATTGTGATCGATCCGGGAACAGCGTGCCGGTGGCGCTCTGCCACCGCTGTGTTACCGCTGTGTCGCCGCTGTGCCACCGATCGGACCGCGGAATGCCGCACCGCCCCCGGGAATCGGTCGCCGATCTGATGAAGCGCCGGTTCCGGGCCGGCGGCAATGGGCCAGGACGTGCCGGACCTATCTCCTCAAGAGCGGGGTCGACCTGCGGGAAAGAGCTCTCGGCAGGGCAAGTTGTCGGGTATGTGACCCACTCTATTCCCGAGCCTGCGGGTGCTCCAATACCTTCCGTGAGATTCTTTGCGCCCCTCGGACCTTGTCACCGGGAGGAGTGGACCGAGCTTCCGGAGCGGAGTGACAATGGTCGCATTCCGTCATTCGTCTCGTTTCGATCCTTTCGATCTGGCGGTGAACGAGGCCATCGCCAACCTGGCCGAGTCCATTCCGCCGGAGGAGCTCGGCCTGGGGTCCTTGGAGTCCGTCGTCCGGGGCATCCCCTCGGCCGTGCAGATGATCGACACCGCCCGCTCCGACCCCGACGATCTGCTCGGCTCCGTCCAGATCCGCGAGGACGAGCAGGGAAGGGGCAACATCGCCGAACTCGCCGAGTCCGACGTCGAGGGCTCCGTCCACTACATGACCCACGCCGTGAACTGAGGCTCCGTAGTCCCCGCGACGGGGGGCCGACCCGCTGTCACCGTCGGTCCTTCGGGGCGTCGGCGGCCAGCGGGACCAGGCCGGACTCGTAGGCGAGGATGACGAGTTGGACGCGGTCGCGGGCGGCGAGTTTGGTGAGGAGGCGGGTGATGTAGGTCTTGACCGTGGCGGGGCTGAGGACGAGTTCGGTGGCGATCTCGGGATTGGCGAGGCCCCGGCCGACAAGGGTGAGGATCTCGCGTTCCCGGTCGGTGATGGCGGCGAGGCGGTCGACCCCTGCGGGCGCGGGCGCGGGCGCGGGTACGGACGCCGACGCGGGTGCGGCGGCCTGGCCCGGGGCCGGGCGGGCGGTGAACTCGGCGATGAGGCGGCGGGTGACGCTCGGGGAGAGCAGCGCCTCGCCGGCGGCGACCACCCGGATCGCGTCCAGGATGTCGTCCAGGGCCATGTCCTTGACGAGGAATCCGGAGGCACCGGCGTGCAGGGCGGCGTAGACGTTCTCGTCCTCGTCGAAGGTGGTGAGGACGACGACCCGGGCCGGGGAAGGGCCGGCGGTGACCCGGCGGGTGGCCTCGATGCCGTCGAGCACGGGCATCCGGATGTCCATCACCACGACGTCGGGGCGCAGTTCCTCGGCGAGACGGACCGCCTCGGCGCCGTTCCCGGCCTCGCCGACCACCTCCAGGTCCTCGGCCTCGGTGATGACCATCTCCAGGGCGGCCCGGACGAGGGGCTGGTCGTCGGCGAGGACGACGCGGACGACGGGGACGACGGGGACGACGG
This sequence comes from Streptomyces sp. XY431, assembly GCF_001279805.1. Taxonomy (NCBI): domain Bacteria; kingdom Bacillati; phylum Actinomycetota; class Actinomycetes; order Kitasatosporales; family Streptomycetaceae; genus Streptomyces; species Streptomyces sp. XY431. The sequence goes on along the minus strand of NZ_LGDO01000126.1, from coordinate 42 downwards.
GGACGGCGGGGACGGCGGGGACGGTCGGGACGGCGGGGGTGG
>NZ_LGDO01000125.1:0-11840 GCF_001279805.1 Streptomyces sp. XY431 | reverse complement strand
CTTCCACGTCCCGGACACGCCCCGGACGGTGGCCTGGCCGCCGAGGTTGCCCTCGGTGCCGACGTCCCGCGCCACCCGGGTCACCTCGTCGGCGAACGCCGACAGCTGGTCGACCATCGTGTTGATGGTCTCCTTCAGCTCCAGGATCTCCCCACGGGCGTCCACCCGGATCTTCTGGCTGAGGTCTCCCCCGGCCACCGCCGTCGTCACCTCGGCGATGGAGCGCACCTGCGCGGTGAGGTTGTCGGCCATGACGTTGACGGACTCGGTGAGGTCGCGCCAGGTGCCGGACGCGTCGCGGACGTCGGCCTGGCCGCCGAGCCGCCCTTCGGAGCCGACCTCCCGCGCCACCCGGGTCACCTCGTCCGCGAACGCCGACAGCTGGTCGACCATCGTGTTGACGGTGTTCTTGAGTTCGAGGAGTTCGCCGCGCGCGTCGACCTCGATCTTCTGGGTGAGGTCGCCCCGCGCCACCGCCGTGGTCACCTGGGCGATGTTGCGCAGCTGATGGGTGAGGTCGCCGGCCATCGCGTTGACCGCGTCCGTGAGGTCGAGCCACGTCCCGGCCGCGCCGGGGACGTGCGCCTGGCCGCCGAGCCGGCCCTCGGAGCCGACCTCCCGCGCCACCCGGGTCACCTCCGAGGTCACCCGGGCGAGCTGCTCGACCATGCCGTTGAAGACGGTGGCGATCTCCCCCGGCACACCCGGCAGGTCGGACCCGAGCCGGGTGCGGAAGTCGCCGTCCCGGACCGCCGTCAGCCCGGCGAGCAGCTGCCGCAGGACCTGGTCCGGCTGCTCGGGCCGGTCGGGCTGCTCGGGCCCGTCCGCACGGCCCGTACGGCCCGTTCGGCCCGCCGCGGTGTCGGGCGCTCGGTGTTCGTCCATCCGTCCACCGTCCGGATCGACCGCGCGGCCGGACCGCTCCACGGCGGCTCCGACCGGTGGGAGCGGCGGCGCCGCCCCGCCTCCCACTGTGCCACCGTCCCGCCGCCGGTGACAGACGGGGCGGCCGGGACAGGATCGGCGTGCGGGGCCCGGGCCCGTTTTGCCCCCGCGCCGCCGGGTAGGCGCCACCTGGCCAGGGACGCGGCCGACGGAAGGAGCGCCGCCATGCCCCGAGGATCGAGCCCCAAGCGGGAGCGCCAGTACGAGCACATCAAGGAGAGCGCGCTGGAGCGCGGCGAGAGCGAGGACCGCGCCGAGGAGATCGCCGCCCGGACCGTCAACAAGGAACGCGCCCGGCACGGCGAGTCCAGGACCGCCAGTCGCAGCTCCACCCACGACATCTCCTCCGGCCGAAGGGGCGGGCAGCGCTCGCACCGGGGCGCGGGCGGACCCACCTACGACCAGCTGTACAACGAGGCCAGGCAGCGCAACGTCGAGGGCCGCTCGAAGATGAACAAGAGCGAGCTGGCCCGGGCGCTCGGCCGCTGATGCCGCCGGGCCGTCCAGGTGGGTTCCCCCGTCCGGCCGGGTCCGCCCGCACCGCGGCGGCCCGGGTACGACCCCGGAAATCCCCGTACGACCCCGGAAAGGAGGCGCGGCCGTCATGACCGTCCCGCCACCCGTCCATCCGGACACCGAACCGTTCCCGCACCCCGACCCCGCACCCCGGCCGCTGCCGGACCCGGCGCCGCCGCCCGTACCGCCCTTCCCGCCGCCCGACCCCGACCCGGGCCCGCCCGCCGTACCCGAGCCGGGTCCGCCGACGGAGCCCCGGCCGCTCGGCGGCTGAGGCGGCTGAGGCGGCTGAGGCGGCCCTGAACCGAGGTGCCCGAACCGCTCCCGGCGGTTCGGGCACCTCGGTTCGGAGACGGTGCTCCCTTCGGAGACGGTGCTCCCGCGGTTCAGAGGCCGTGCGCCAGGGGGGACGACACCTCCAGCCAGACCGACTTTCCACCGGCCTCGGGCCGCGAGCCCCAGGCGCGGGCGAGCCGGTCCACCACGCGCAGGCCGTGGCCGCCCGGCTGCCCCGGGTCGGCGAACGGGCGCAGCTCCGGCGGGACCGGGCTGGTGTCGCTGACCTCGACCCGCAGTCGGACGGTGTCCCAGCGCAGCCGCAGCTCGCGCGGCCCGCCGGGGGCGTGCAGACAGGCGTTGGTGACCAGCTCGGAGACCATCAGCAGGACATCCTCGAAGACGGCCACCTGCTCGTCGTCGGGCCGGCCGTCGCCGTCGACCGCCAGCCAGTGCCAGTCGAGCAGCGCCTGACGGCTGAAGTCCCGGCACTGCTGCACGGCGCCCTCGCTGCTGCTCAGCGACAGTCGCCGGGTCCGGTCCCGATCCGGTGCGGCAGCGGTTCCCGGGTGGTTCATCTCGGTCCCCCGGGTCCAGCCGGTGCCGTGGGTCCCGGGTCGTCGGGACCGCCGGCGCCGCTCGTACTGCCTGGGTCGCTCGTACTGCCTGGGCCACTCGGACCGTCGGCCCCGGCCCGGCCGCCGTCCTCGGCCAGCGCGAGGCCGACGCTGGGGTGGATCCGCAGGACGGCGTCCGCCCCGGTGACCGCGAACAGCCGGACGACGGAGGGGCGCGGCGCGGCGATCTCCAACCGGACGCCGGCCAGTTCCGCGTCCTGCCGGGCCTGCAGCAGGATGTTCACGCCGGTCGAGTCGCAGAAGCTGAGCTCGGCGAGGTCCACCAGGATCCGGGCCAGGCCGTCCTCCGGCAGCCCGGACAGGGCCGTGCGCAGCCCGTCGGCCGAGTCGTGGTCGAGTTCTCCCCCGACGGACACGATCCGCACCGTCCCGGTGCGCCGCACCTCGATGCGCAGTTCCCCCGGGCGGTGCTCGCCCGGCTCGCCCGTGTCCCGCTCGTCCCCCGTGTCCCCGGCGCCCCCGGCGGACAGATGCATGGCTGGCTCCCGGTCCGGTCGGAACGGCCTCGTGCCGTCCGGACCATGATGCCGCGCGGCGGGTCGGACCGCGCGGACGGCGGGCACCGGCCGGTCGACCGCCGGGCAGGGCGGCCCCGGCGGTGGCCGGGTCGTCGCGTCCATGCCCGGCGTTTGCCCGGGCCAGGTGCGGCTACACGCGGAATGAACCCCGGAGGAGCGCGACCGCCGTCGACGCACCCGACGGAGGGCACCGCCCGGGACGGAGGTGGGCCGGATGCCACCGGGGACGACCGGGCGGGGCGACACCGCCTCCGTCCGCACAGGACGGCGGGAGTCGGCGGAAGAACGCGCCGACCGCCGGTGGAGCGACCTGCTCCAGGAGGTCCGGGTCGCGCAGACCGGCTCGCAGATCCTGTTCGGGCACTCACCTTCGCGGCCGCGCTCCTGCTGTTGCTGCGGGTGGCCGTCGGCGGCGCCGCAGCCGCCTGGATCGCGGGCGCGGTGATGGCCTGGTTCGCGGCCACCTGGCTACTCGTTCCCGCGCTCCACCTGCGCCGCCGCAGCGACCGCGAGGGCGGTGCGCGCGAGGGCGACGGGGGCGGCGCGCGGGACCGCGACGGGGACCGCGGCAACGGCGACGGCGGGGACCGAGGTCCTGCCGACCGCCACCGGCCTCCGTCCGGCTGACGCATGGACCGGGTCGGAGCGGGCAGACGCCGCTCGGGTGGGCAACCCGCCCGCCCAGCGAAGGGAGGCAGAACCCATGGCCACCGACGACAAGATCCGCAATATGGCCGAGAAGGCCCGTGGCAAGGCCAAGGAGGTCACCGGAAAGGCGACGGGCGACCGGACGATGGAAGCCGAGGGGCGCGGCACCCAGATGAAGAGCGACCTCAAGCAGGCCGCCGAGAAGGTCAAGGACGCGGGCAAGGACATGGGCAAGCACTGACCCCCGCGGACGACGGAGCGAAGCGGCCGGCGCCGACCGGGCCGCCGGACCGATGACCGGTCCCACCACGTCGTGCGGCCCCGGTGCCGGGCATGGCACCGGGGCCGCACGACCGTGCGGGGTCAGCCCGCCGGGTCCTCCGGCGTCGGCCAGGTGATCACCGAGAAGGCTCCGCCCTGCGGGTCGGCGAGGACGGCCAGCCGGTTGGCGGCCATGTCGAAGGCCGGGGTGAGGACGGTGCCGCCCGCGCGCACGACGGCCGCCTGGATCTCGTCGACGTCGTCCACGTTGAAGTACGGCTGCCAGTGCGGCGGGACGCCCGGCGGGAAGGTGGACAGGTCCATCATCCCGCCTACCGCGCGACCGTTGACCTTGAACTCGATGTACCCCTCGGCGCCCGGCGCCTCGGAGCGGCCGGTGGTGACCGGCAGTACGGCGGAGTAGAAGGCGGCGGCCGCCGTGCGGTCACGGGTGGCGAGCTCGTTCCAGATCAGCGCGCCGTGCTCGTTGACGATGCCCGCGCCGTCGAAGGTCCCGGGCTGCCAGAGGCCGACGACGGCCCCGGTCGGGTCCGCGATCACGGCCATCCGCCCGAGGTCCATGACGTCCATCGGCCCAGCCACCACCGAGCCGCCGGCGTCGGTGACGGTCTTGAGGGCGGCGTCGAGGGAGTCCGTGGACAGGTACGTGGTCCACGCCGTCGGCGGCATCGGGTCGGGGACAGTGCCGTCCGGGTTCATCGCCTTCATGATCCCGGCGACCGGCTTGCCCTTCAGGGTGCAGACCGAGTACCCGCCCTGTTCGGCGGGCCCGATCTCGCCCTGCCAGCCGAACACCTCGCCGTAGAAGTCGAGGGCCGCCTGCTGGTCGGGCACCATCAGGTCGATCCAGCACGGGGTGCCGGGCTTGTAGGGGCCGTTCATGTCGGGCACGGATGCCTCCGGGAGCGCGTTCGGCGGGGACGGACGGGCGGTTCCGTACCCGGGTTCCGGCACCCGGAATCGGGCCGCAGGAGTGACGCCCGGCCCCGGGGACCGGGACGCGGGCGCGCGGCGGGACCCGTGGCGAGACCTGTGGCGGGAGCCGTGGCGGGCGGATCAGTCGGCCGGGTCGTCGTCGGGGGCGTCCGGGTCGCCGAACTCGGCCCGCCACTCGCGCGCCCGGGCGTTGTGCCAGTCCACGCCCTGCTGCGCCTGCTGCTCGGAGAGGCCGCTGAGCGCGGCGACCTCGCTCAGCGGCACCGGGTCGTCGTGCTCGGCGAGGACGCGGCAGACCTTGGCCGCCCACTGCTCCTCCGGGACGAACGGGCGGTCGCGGTAGACCCCGACCAGCACGGCGAGGTGCTGGGCCGAGCAGGCGGTGACGACCCGCTCGCCGTCGAGCCGCGGGTCCGAGTCGTGAACGACGGAGGAGTCCGGGACCAGCGCGCCGAGCAGATCCTCGACCAGGACGACCCGGCCGCAGTGGTCACAGAGGTCGTACGCCGACGCGTCGCCCGCGTCGGCGCCACCGTCCGTCGGGGGTTCGTAGCGCTCCATCCCCGACGCCTACCCGATGGGCGGCGGGACAACCGCCCACGGCCCGGCGCCGGTTCGTCACCGGTCGCGCCGACGGTCCTGCGGCACGGCACGGGGTGGTCCCGCGGCACGGCCGGGACGGGCGCTCCCGGTCGCCCACGCGCGCGTGCCCCCGACGGCCCGTCGGCAATCCTCGAAGCCGCGGAACCGTCCCAGTGGGTGCCACCCGGTGGCCGACCGGCGCGGCCCGGGATTCCATGGGGAGGGCCCGAACCCCTGCTCAGGGAGGCAGTTGTGTACGAGATGTGGGCCGAGACCGACCCGGCGGCGGTGGACCCGTCGGGCCTGATGTGGCACGTGGTGTCGAAGGACGACGCGTCGACGGCGCTCTGCGGGCAGTTGCTGGAACTGTCCCGCCGAGTGGTCCCGAACGGCTTGGGGGCACCCGTCGGGGCGCCCGACCGCTACTGCGATCCGTGCCTGGTCACGGTGCGCGAGACGATGGCCTCCGCCGACCACTGAGCGGTGGCCCGCTCCCCCGTCACGGTGGCAGGCCGTCGTGGACGGGGAGCGCTTCGGTGGCACCGGTGAGTTCGAGCACGCGCCGGACGATCGGCCGGGGGCGGGCCAGCTCGATCCGGCTGCCGCGCTCCCGGGCGCGGACGGCGGCGTCGAGCAGTTCCGACAGGCCGGTGGAGTCGCAGAAGGCGAGGTCACCGCAGTCGATCAGGACGACCGTGCCGGGGGCGGCGAGCGCGCCCTCCAGAGCCTCGCTCAGCACGGCGACGGAGTCCAGGTCGAGTTCCCCCCGCAGCACGAGGAGGGTGCCCCCGGCCCACGGCCGGGCGCCTGCGGTGAGGCCGACCGGCCCGTCCGGGGCGGCCGTGGTGCCGGCGGCGGGTCGGGGCGGGCGGCGGGACATGGCGGTGCTCCTGTTCCTGCGCGGTACCTGCGCGGAGGTCCGGTGACCGGACGCCGCGCGACTTCAGGTCGACGGCCCCCCACAGTGCGGCTAACCACTGCGGGGGGCCGGAAACACGAGGAGGGCGTCGGATGTCGGGGCGGGGTGGGATGCTCCGCGGAGTCAGCCGGAACCCTGGTCCGGGCGGGTCGCGGGGTCGGGCGGGTCGTCGCTCCAACCGGCCGCGTCGCGGTCGTCCAGCTCTTCCCGGAGGTGGGCCAGGGTGGCGGAGAGCAGCCGGGACACGTGCATCTGCGAGACGCCGATCCGGTCGGCGATCTCCGACTGCGTCCGGTCCTCCCAGAACCGCAGTTCGAGCACCATCTGCTCGCGCTTCGGCAGCCGCCCGAGCAGGGGGCGGACGGCGGTGCGGAACTCGGCCAGCTCGATGCCCGGGTCGCAGGATCCGAGCCGGTCCAGCAGTGCGCTGCCGGACTCGTCGGTGTCCTCCTCGCGCAGCGCGTCGAGGGAGTCCGAGCGGTGGATCCGGACGGCGATCAGCCCCTCCGCGACCTCCTCCATGCTGAGGTCGAGCGCCTCCGCGATCTCCTCGGGGTGCGGCAGCCGACCGAGCTCCTGCTCCAGCCGGTCCGAGCCGCGCGCCACCGCGAGGTAGCACTCCTGCATCCGTCGCGGCACCCGGACCGGCCAGGAGGTGTCCCGGAAGAACCGCTTGATCTCACCGGCGATGGTGGGGATGGCGTAGGTGACGAACTCGACGCCACGCCCCGGGTCGTAGCCGTCGACCGCCTTGATCAGGCCGACGGTGCCGATCTGGAGGATGTCGTCCATCTCCCCGGGGCGGTGACGGAAGCGGGCGGCGACGAACCGCACCAGCGGCATGTTGAGTTCGATGACGGTGCCGCGCACGTAGCTGTAGGCGTGGGACTCGCGGGCCAGCCCGGCGAGGCGGTCGAAGAGCGCGTCGCTGAGTTCGCGCGCCTCGGTCTTGCCCATGGCGCGCAGCCGCGCCTCGGTGGGACGCGGAGGCAGGTCCGGGGGCAGGTCGGAGGCCGCCACGGACGGCGGGCCGGCTCGGTGGCCGGTCCCCAGGGTCGGGACGGACACGGCGGTACTCCTGGGCAGCGGGAACGCCTCGGACCGCAAGAGGGGGTGGGCGTGATCGCCCGCGCGCTGCGGCCCCTCTTCTCGAAGACCTCTGCCCGGCTTCGTCGAGCGACGATCCAGGTGGCGCCCGGAAAGGGCACGGGAGCGGCCTGCGGCGCGGAACGGCCGCTCCGTAGGTTGTGGTACCCGACCTGGGGGGATTCATTCCGTTTTGCACGGGTTCACTCCTCCCGATCCGGGCAGAACCGTGCCCGGCACCCGTCCCGCCGCACCGGCCGTCGGGGCCGCACCGGCCGTCGGGGCCGCACCGGCTGTCGGGCCGACGGCCGGTGCGGCGGGAACGCACGGGAGAGGCCCGCGACCGCCCCGGACCGGCCGTGGACCCGGGACAGGACCCCGGGCCGGAACCTGGCTCAGGACCTGGCTCAGGACCTGGGTCAGGACCCGTCGAGCAGCAGGCGCGCGGCCACCTCCGCGCCGTCGGTGCGGATCCCGGCGGCCACGGCGGCGGCCCGGTCCCGGGTCTGCGGCGACAGGACGGTCCGCAGCGCGGCGGCGACGGACCCGGCGGTCGGCACGGCCGTGTCGTGCACCGCGCCGATGCCCAGCTCGGCGACCCGGGCGGCCCAGTACGGCTGGTCGACGATCTGCGGCACCACCAGTTGCGGCGCACCGGCCCGGGCGGCTGCCGCGGTGGTGCCCGCGCCGCCGTGGTGCACGACGGCGGCGACCCGGGCGAACAGCACCTGGTGGTTCACCTCGCCGACCACGAAGCGGTCGACCGGGCCGGCCGCACCGCCGTCGCCCCGCGCGTGTTCCGCGCCTGCCGACAGTTCCGCCCAGCCCCGGCCGACGACCACCCGGCGGCCGGCCGCCCCGGCCTCCTCGACCGCCAGTCGGGCGATGTCCTCCGAACCGCGCATCGGCATGCTGCCGAAGCCCACGTACACCGGGGGCTCGCCCGCGTCCAGGAAGGCGGTCAGCTCGGCGGGAAGCGGTCGCGGGTCCGGCAGCAGCCAGGCTCCGGTCTGCACCACGTCGAGTTCGGCGGGCAGCCGCCAGGGGCCGAGGGTCGGGTCGGTGGCCAGCCACGGCCGCTCGGTGAGGACGTGGTCGCGGACGTTCGCCACCGTCGGCAGGCCGACCGACGCCCGGTGCGCGTTGACCGGTCCACCGAACATCGCGTTCATGCTCTCGACGTCCAGCTCCCACAGCTTCGCGTTGTCGGCGCCCTCGGGCGGCGCGGGGCGGCCCGGGTACTGGAACGGCGGGTGGTGCGGCGACGGCAGGACGGTGGGCTGCAGGCCCGCGTAGACGAACCGGGCGCCCGCCTTCTCCGCCGCCGCCCTGGCACCGGCCGCGCTCGGGAACAGCCCGGTCGCGACGACCGCGCCGCCCGCCGCCGCCTGCCCGAGGACCGCCTCGTAGGACGCCGCCGTCAGCCTCGCCACCCGGGTGGGGAAGTCCGTCGGCGCCGGCGCCGCACCGGTCACCAGCGCCCGCACCGGGTCGCCGACCGGCACCAGCGGGATGCCGAGCGCGGCCGACCGGGCCGCGAACTCCTCGTCCGACGGTGCGCAGAGCCGTACGTCCGCGCCCAGTTCGCGCAACCGCACCGCCAGTCCCAGCAGCGGCTCGACATCTCCCCGCGACCCGTAGGTCGACAGCACAACGCGCATCCCGCGCTCCTTCCACATCTGCTCTTCCGGTGCCGTTCCGGTGCCTTCCCGGCTCCGGCTTCGGCTCCGGCCTCTTGCTCCGGCCTCTTGCTCCGGCCTCTTGCTCCGGCTCCGGCCTCGACGGGTGATTCTCCGACGTCACCGGGGTCTTGCCGCAAGCCCCCCGGTTCGCTGTAGCTTGGCAGTGATGATCATCATCGACCGGCTGCCGCGCGCCGTACCGCGCTCGTGAGGCTCCGGCCCGGAGCGGGGGGGCGTGTTGAGGCGGCATCGGATCCTGTTGCTGGACGCGGCACCCGGGGACCTGCTCGGTGCGGAGCTGGAGCGCCTGCTCGGCCACGGCCTGGCCGTCACCCTGAACCTGCGGCGGGTCGCCGACCGGGCGGCCGCGCGGGCCGCCTGGGGCGGGCGCGTGGAGTTCACCGACTTCGACCCCTTCGACGAGGCGGCCCTGATCGCCGAGACCCTTCGCGACGGCGGGCACCAGGCCGTCAAGTCCCGGGCCGGGGTGCCGTTCCGCGCCGCGTTCCTCGCCGCCACGGCCGGTGGCACTGCCACCGGTGGCGCCGCCGTTTCCGGGGATGCCGGTACCGCGACCGGGCCGCTGCGGGTGATCGGCCGGGCCGGGGCGGGCACCGATCACGTCGACCTCGCCGCCGCCGCCCGCCACGGAGTCGTGGTCACCCACACACCCGGGTCCAACGCCGACGCGGTCGCCGAGTTCGCGCTGGCCCAGCTGCTCGCCCTGACCCGGGATCTGGTCGGCCACAACACGGCTTCGCACCAAGGTGATTGGCGCAGTCCGGCGGCACCGGCCCGGGCACTGTCCGAACTGACCCTCGGCATCCTCGGCCCGGGCCGGATCGGCCGCGCGCTGGCCGGCCGGGCCCGCGCCCTCGGCCTGACCGTGCAGGGCCTCGGCCGCGGCCCTGCACAGGGGGACGGCGTCCGGCAGGCGGACTCCCTCGCCGAACTGCTGGCGAGCAGCGACGTGGTGTCCGTCCACCTGCCGCTCACCGCGCGGACCAGGGGCCTGATCGGCCGCCGTGAACTGGCACTGCTGCGGCCGGGCGCGATCCTGCTGAACACCGCCCGGGGCGGGATCGTCGACGAGCGGGCCCTGGCCGAGGCCCTGCGCGATCCCGGGCACCCGCTCGCGGCGGCGGCCGTCGACACCTTCGAGCACGAGCACGCCGCGTTCGACTCACCGCTGTTCGGGCTCCCGAACGCCCTGCTGACGCCGCACGTCGCCGGGATGACCCGCAGTGCGATGGCCGAGGCCGCCGTCCGCTGCGCCGACCACGTCGCCGCACTTCTGAACGGCCGCCCGGACGGCGTGCCGGTGGCGGCCGGCTGACGGACCGTAGGATCCGACCCTGCCGTTCGGCAGGGGTGGAGCGCCCGGGTGGGCTCGGTAAATGTGCCGATCGGCACATGTGCGGGTGGGGGTGCCGCGACCAGGATTGGGGGCATCGAGAGGGCGGCCGACCGGGCCGCCGGGGAGGGAGACCCACCATGTTCCGCATTCGTACCCGCAACCGTGCCGCCGTCCGGACCGCCCGGGCCACCGCTGCCGCCGGGCTGGCCCTCGCGGCGCTCACGGGCGTCGCGCCGGCCTCCGCCGATGCCCTGTCCGTCGGCTCCGGGCCCGTCGACTCCGCGCCCGAAGGCCGGGACGGCCGGCCCGCACGACCGGCGACCGTCAGCGGCAGCGCCCGGATCTGGTACGCCTTCTCCCCGGACGACGAGATCTGGTTCACCGTCGACGCCCGGGCGAAGCCGTACTCCCGCCCCCTCCCGGGCACCAAGGCGCCCAACGGGCTGCCCACCGACGCCGTGGGCACGGTCCGCTACTCGCACCGCGTGGGCGCCACCGGGGAGGTGTACAGCGCCGAGGCGGAGGTGGACTGCCTCAGCACCGGCGGCCCGGTCGCCACCCTGACCGCCGTCATCGACACCGAGGGCCACAAGGAACGGATCGGCCTGAGCATCTATCAGGGCAGCGGCCGCGACGCCGCCCGCCTCGGCTTCTCCTGGGGTGTGGCCAACCTCGACATGGACGCCGACCAGAAGCCCTACCAGCCGGTGGTGGGCACCTGCATGGCTCCGGCCCCGTTCGCCCCGGTGCTGCGGGGTGGCTTCGCCGTCCACCACGTGGAGTTGGAGGCCCCGAAGACGCCCGGCCAGTAGAGCGCGGTCCGCCCCGGTCGCCAGGGCGTGGTCCGTCCGACGGGCAGCGTGCGGACACCCGGCCGCCCCCGGCCGAGCGTCCGCACGGAGAACCCACCGAGCGGGTCCGGGGTCAGGGGGCGGTGATGCCCGGCTGGGCACCGGCACCGAAGGACCAGCCCTCGACCTCGCCCGGGGCCGGGTTGTAGGAGCCGGCACCGAGGTTGCTGTAGGACCACGGGCCGCCGTGCGGGGCGTGCCAGTACGACCAGTAGGCGGTGCCGGTCGGGTTGGTGCAGGTCGTTGGCAGGGTGTTGATCTTGCAGACGAAGCCCGGGAAGCGCGGGTGGAAGGCGTAGGAGAAACCGGCGCCGGTCAGCGCGGCGAGGCCGCTGGCCGGGTCTCCCGGGGCGCAGCCGGTCTCGATACCGCCACCGAGGGCGGTGAAGTCGACGACCACGGTGACGCCGGAGGTGCCGGTGCAGGCGGCGGCGCGGGCCGGCGGAGCGGTCGCGGTGGAGACGCCGAGCAGGCCGGCGGTGAGGGCCGCGGCGGCGGCGAAGGCGCCGAGGGTACGGCGGGCGGGGCGGACGGAGGTGGTCATGGGCGTGCTCCTCGGGTGCGGCGGGCGGCGGTGGTGCGGGCTCACGGACGGGCGGCCGTC
>NZ_LGDO01000124.1:0-12008 GCF_001279805.1 Streptomyces sp. XY431 | reverse complement strand
CTACCTGTTGATCAACGCCAACGGGTCGGTGCGGGTGTTCCTGAACAAGGGCGGTGACGGGGGGCGCGGCGGTTGGAGCGACCTGGGCCAGGTCGCCACGGGCCTGACCGCGGACCCCTCGCAGGTGACGTTCGCGGACTTCGACGGCGACGGGCGCACCGACTACATCACCCTCGCCGACAGCGGCGCCGTGAACGTCTTCCTCAACCGGGGCGGCGACGGCCACGGCGGCTGGGTGGACAACGGCCGGGTTGCCGGCGGGCTCACCACCGACCGCAGCCGACTGCGCCTCGCCGACTTCGACGGTGACGGGCGCGCCGACTACAACGTGGTCAACCCCGACGGATCGATCACCACCTTCCTGAACAAGGGCGGTGACGGCCACGGCGGTTGGAGCGACCACGGACGGACCGCGTCCGGTCTCACCAGCGACCAGAGCACCGTGGCGCTGGCGGACATCGACGCCGACGGCCACGCCGACTACCTCGTCACCACCGGCCCCACCACCGCGTTCCTCAACAACGGCGGCGACGGCCGCAACAACCCCGGCTGGATCGACTACGGCCGGATCGCCGCCGGGAGTTGAACGGGCGGGGCCGCCCCGCCGCCTACGGGCCACGACCACGGGCCACGACCACGGGCCACCCCGCGTCGGGGGCGCCGCACGGACGACCGTGCGGCGCCCCCGGCCCCGTACCCCGGCTGTCCCCGCCACCACCGGCCGGGGCGGCCGGGGCTTCCTCGTGGGCGGCGGTGTCCGCGATCGCGTCGTTCGGCCTCGGCCTCGACCTCGGGCACCCGTGCCGGCCGCTCGGCCCGGGAGACCTTGGCGTCGGCGACGGCGTTGAACACCTCGATCACGAACTTCCGTACCTCGGACTCGGGCGTTTCCTCCGGGGAGACGGTCACCATCTGCCGGCGGCCGTCCGGCAGAGCCACGTCGATGCGGGCGTCCTTGCCCGAGCAGTCGTCGAGGACCGAGACCTCGGACAGCGGGTCCTCGACGGTGCGGCCGTCCACCCTCACGCCCAGCGCGTGTTCGTACAGCCGCAGGCTGTCCCCGAGCGAGGACTTCGACACGCCCCGGCCGAGGTCCTTCGGCCGGGCCAGATGTGCCCGGGCCCGGCCGACCCGGTCCCGACGGGCCCGCTTCGCGGCCTCGACCTCGGCCCGGGCCGCATCGCGTTCGCGGCCCGCCGCGCGCTCCAGACCACGAAGCCCACCCCGCGCTCCAGACCACGAAGCCCGCCGCGCGCTCCAGACCACGAAGCCCGCCGCGCGCTCCAGGCAACGAAGCCTGCCACGGGCGGCGTCCAGGTCCTGCCGCTGCCCGGTGCAGTCGGGGCCGAAGGCGTACCGCCGGCCGCCGGGACAGCGCAGCATCACCCCGAGGACCGTGCCGCCGACCACCAGCACGATCAGCAGGATCCAGCCCACTGGGCCCACCGACACCCTCCCCAGCCCTCGCAGTCCCCGCCGGCATCCGCCCCGCAGGCCACGGACCGAGCCGATCGTACGAACAGGGGCCGCTTCACGCGCGGGAATCGCAGAAACCCCGTACGCCGCAGGCCGACGGCTCCTGCCCGTCCCCGGTCGCGCCCGGTCGCGCCCGGTCGCGCCCGGTCGCGCCCGGGGCGGCTCACGCCTCGTCCGGGTCGCTTGCGCCGCCCCGCGAAGCGGGGACGTCGCTCGTCGCGGCTGCAGGACACTACTGCAGTGAGTGCCGGGCGAGGTTGGCCCCGACCTCGGCCAGCACCCGGCCGAGAAGGTGGAGGGCTCGCGCCCGTGCCGGCACCCCGCGCACCGTTCCGGTCCAGCAGGCGTCGGTGAACCTCTCGGTCGCCGCGAGGATCCGGCCGTCGTCCTGTGCGGCCGTGACGAGGACGAACCGCACGTGGTCGCCGATGCCGGTGCCCCGGGGGTACCGGTCCGCGAAGCCCTGCAGGCGCGGGGTCAGGGCGGCCAGGGTACGGCCCGTCGGGAAGACGACGGCGAGGCCGGCGAGAGCCAGCCGGACCGCGGGGCATTCGGCCGGCCAACGGGTCAGCAGACCCGGGGTGAGGGTGCGGACCGAGCTGCGGGCCAGGGCCTCGCTGTCGGGATCGGCGTCCTTCGGGGTGACCGGCCAGGCCTCGGCGAGGCACCGTTCGGCGACGGTGGCAGCCTTGAACAACAGGTGGACAGCCTCGAACCGTTGCCGGGCGGGAACCCGGTCGCCGACGGCGAGGTGTGCGAGCAGGACGAGGCCGTCGGCGGCGCCGGGCCGACAGGTGTCCCGGTGGAGGACCTCGTTGCAGAAGTCCCCGAGGAAGCCCCGCCCGTCCCAGCAGGGGTCGACCTCGACACCGAACAGCATCGCCGCCCGGGGGCGGCCTACCGTCCGCCGACAGGCCGTCGCCGACAGGCCGTCGGCGACGACCTCCCGGAAGAATCGCCGGACCGACGGACCACAGGCGATCACGCCCTGCCGGATCCGCTCGGGTTCAGCATGCTGAAGTCGCCGCCGAGCGGCGCGGCGAGCTTGTCGACGCCGGTCAGCGCGGTGAGCGTGGTCCGGGGTGCTGCTGGCGCCGGTGGTGCCGTTGCCGAGTTGGCCGGAGCCGTTGAGGCCCTCCCAGCCAGAGCCGAGATCGCCTGCTGAGTGCATGAACACCGCGGTGTTGAGGGCAAGGTCCACGATGTCAGGGATGTGACCTACGACGAGGATGCCTCCCGCGTACGGAGCGGGAACGCTCCCCGTGCCATTGTCGCCCCGCGTAACCTGGCCATCGGCGCGCTCCGACTGACCGGCCGCACTACATGCCGCCGGCCTCCGCCACCACGCACGCGACGCCGTCTGTGTGCTCACCACCCTCCGTTTCACGCAATCAAACCGAACACCCCGCGAGACAACACCCTTGCCGGGAGGCGTCGAGCACTGCGAAACGCAGCATTTGACGCGTCGCTCGGCCAGTCGCAGGCTGGAAAGGAGCACAGCCAAGCCGGGAGCGTCCTGGCGCGCCGATCGCAAGGTCCGTGCCGGCCAAGACAGGCGTACGCATTGCGTTCCGGGTGTGCTCGTTCGTTGCCGACCTCGCACGCCTAGGTGCGGTCGCCGGGAAGGCTTTTAACGAACTGTCGTAGGAGCGCGGAACGGTCCGCGCTTCATTCACCGCGAGCTGAGGCGATCAGTGTGTCACGCATACGCATGTCGGTGGTGATTCGCAACGAGTCCCCTGTGCCACTCATTTGGGACCGGGATGAACTGGATCACGGAGGGTGGACCGATCCGTGGTATCCGTCGCGCGTAGGCACTGTCGCGCCTGGCGCAACTGCGGAGTGGCGCGCCGAAGGAGATCTTGTCATCGTTCCAACGACGGGCACGGAAGGCCGGGTCTGGTACAACATTGATGGCGACCCAGGACGGCAACTCTACGTTCATTTCGATAGCCCGCTCGTCGAGTCGCAGTATGGGAACACCTTTCACGTCTGGGCGCCGCCTGGATTTGCAGCGGCGTACAGCGGTGGTCAAGGCGGCGATGCCCGGCTCACCATTAGCTTCCGAGACAGTGTCCGTCGCCAGGTACGTGGCTTCGTTCCCTCGGTGAACGGGTTTCAGTTCCCCAACTCGTGGAGTGCCGACCTGCCCGCGATGACAGTCGGTTTTCTCTGGAACCGGCTCCTCGATGAGCTTGGAGTGGATGCCGCCGGGGCCCTGGGCATCGTCAGGGTGGACGATGGATGGCTTCCCATCACCCATGCCAACGCCGGATTGTGTGGAGGGATGGTGTTCGCCACGATGGACTACTTCGCCGAGGGAAAGCTCCCTCCTGCCACGACGACAGCTCCAACCTCGGAAGCGGACCCACTCTTCCGCTACGTCCGGGACCGGCTGCTCGACAGCTTCGACATCGGCGGCTCCGGTCACCGATGGCTCGGCTACTCGTCACCGCACTACCCCAACGGGGATGAGGGGTTCCTCCAGGTCGCCGGTCTGGCCAGAGGCCGCGCCTGGGTGACATACCGGGATGAATGGCCCAAGATCCAGGCCGACATCGACAACGGGAGATTGTCTCCGATAGGACTGATTCAGACCGACTCACTCGATATCGGCAAGAATCACCAGGTCGTCGCATACGCGTACCAGCAGAGCGGCCAGACCGTGCAGCTGTGGGTCTGCGACTCGAACTTTCCCGGGAGGGACGACATGGTCCTTCGGTTCGACATCACCGACACTGCGGGCGGCGTCGATGTCAGCCGCTCCGGATACCCCGATGGCGAGCCCCGGATCTTCTGCATCATGCGCACCGACGGCTACAACCCGCACACGCCGCCTGGCGGCAGGCAACTGTCGGTACGCCAGTCGCTCGATCGCACCATCGGACGCAGATTCGGCCGTCTGCCTGGCGACGTCAGCCTCGCGCGGCCGACCTCGCTGCGTCAGTGGCTGAGCAACGTCTGATCGGCTCACTCTGCGGCCACCTGTCGCCTCGGCGGACGAAAGGCTCGTCGTCGGGGGGAACTGAACGGGGGTTGATGGTGCGGCGCGGCCGCGTGACAGGCCGTGGCCAGGTATTTGACCATCCACTGGTTTTGGAAGGTGAGGACTGTGAACGCTGTTGAGGGTACGACGTCAGATCCCGGGACTCCCGGCATCAAGGGTGAGAGCGCACAGTGGAACGGCGTCCTCGGGCTGAGTCACGCAACCGGTCAGGCCGGCGTCGCAGGCGTGAATGAGAGCAGCGGCAACGGGATCTACGGCCGAGGCACCGGCAACGGTGTCTGGGGACACGGTTTCTCCGACGCCAACGCGATCGGCGTCGTGGGGGTGAGCGATCTCAACGACGGTGTCCGAGGCAACGCGTCCACCGTCGGCAAGTCCGGAGTCACCGGTGTGCATAGCGGTGAGCAAGGTCAGGGCGTCTGGGGACAAGCCGACAACGGCACCGGTGTCGTGGGGCTGAGCAAGATCGGCAACGGCGTGACCGGCCGCTCGGAAGGCGGCGAGGGCGTACGCGGGGAGTCTCAGAATCCCAACCACGGCGGCGTCGTCGGCATCAGCTCGGTACCAGGCGGCCACGGCATGTACGGAACCTGCGACGAGGGAACCGGCGTCATCGCGGTGACCAAGACGGGTACGGGCCTGTTCGCGAAAGCCGATCAGGGCAACGCCGGGCACTTCGCGGGAAACGTCCTCGTCGAGGGCAACATCGAGGTCAGAGGAGATGTCTTCCTGCCAGGTGCGGACTATGCCGAGGAACTGACGATGAGCGTCCCCTCGATCAGCCCGGGCACCGTGGTGGTCCTTGATGACGAGGGGCGGATTCGGCCGTGCGGGCAGGACTACGATCAACGCGTCGCCGGGATCGTCTCCGGAGCGTGCGGGGTCCGCCCGGCACTGGTGCTCGACCGTCATGAAGGCGGCGCGCCTGTCGCCCTCATGGGCAAGCTCTGGGCGCTGGCGGACGCATCCGAGGCTCCAATCCGCTGCGGGGATCTACTCACCACATCCGCGACGCCCGGTCACCTCCGTCGAGTCACCATGCAAGAACGCGCAGCCGGCGCGATCGTGGGCAAGGCACTCACCAGCCTGCTCACCGGGACCGGGATGGTCCGGGTGCTGGTGAGTGCGGGCTGAAGACGGAGAACCGTTCGGCGGGCACCTGAACTCTGCCCCGTAGGCAGGGTAAGCGACGCAGGACGGCGTTCGGTGGGCCAGCAGTCATGGGCGGCGTTCACTCGGATCAACTGGGTGGGCGCCGCCGGCATGCGCGCGTAGGGACTGGTCCGCGCACGGAGAGGCAGTCTCGTCAGCCCGGGCAGCCGCGCATGGCATACAGGGGTGACCCAACGTGGATCGATGCACAAGGCATGTAGTGATCAAACAGGACCCTCCGCGAGAACGGCGGAGCCCTGGCTTGACCCCTGGTCTTGGGCACGGGCTATGCGGCTGGGCCAGGGTAGTTGACATTGTTGCGAGTGCTGTCCCGCAGGCGATGGGACTGCGTTGTCCGAGGCTGAAGAACCGGGCTTCGGGTGCTGTAGCGCGGAAGAGGTCGAGGCGGGCTTCGCGCACCGTCTGCAAGGGCTCGATACCGCGGACCTGACGGACGACTACCCTCTCGAAGCTGGCACGGCTGCGGGTTCCCACCATCGGCACCCCAAGAAACCCGGAACCGGTCGGCTTCCGAGAAGAATGACCTCGCAGGCGCCGGCCAGGACCGACGCGATCTCGCTCCACCGCTCTCCCGGGGTGTCGACGAGCAGGAGGCGTTCCCAGGTCAGGCCGTAGGCGCGGGCGGCGGCCAGGCCGAGGGTCGGCATGGAGACCGCTTCCCTATTGGATGTGCCTGTTGAAGGCGATCCGAAGGGGTACTCGTTGACTGGTTGGAAGGTGTTCTGAGTGCCGGAGGCCTGCGGCTGCGCCGGCGTCTGGCTGGAGCTGCTGCCGGGTTGGAACGACCTGGAGGCGTGGGAGGCGAAGACCCGCTCGAGTCGAACCGCAGCGAAGCCGGCTGCCAAGCTCAGCCAACGGGATTACTCGGCGGTGGGCATCGCACGGCCGGAGCGCTCGGCCTTCCCGTACTGGCCCAGCAACTTGTCGTACGTCGTGGACGGGAACGCCGAGCCACTTTGGTGCAGGGCGTCCCTAAAGGCTCGGGTGGCCTCGGTGGTGGAGTGGCTGGGGCCCAGGACGCGCAGGCAGTCGTCGAAGAGTACGGCGAAGGCGACAAAGCCGTAACCCGGGGCGCGGTCGCGCCGGGCCCGCGCCTCGGCCAGGCAGCCGCGGATCATCAGCAAGCAGAAGTGGTCAGGGCCCCACATCCTCAGGGCCGCCGGCAGCAGGTCCTCGTACGCGGTGGCCGCCCCAGCGAAGTCTCCGCTGTCCGCAAGCAGCTTGGCGTAGGTGGCGCGGACAGGCAAGGTCTCGATGTGGTCGGGCGGCATGAGCCGTTCGTAGTCGCGGAGCAGCTCGCGACACTCCTCGGCTGCCCCTTCCGGGTCACCTGCTTCTGCCCGGCAGCCGAGGAGGCGGCGGCGCATGTCGAGCGTGCTGGGATGGTCGGGGCCCAGGATCCGGGCGCAGTCCGCGATCAGTTCCTGGCAGACCGGGATCAGCGTGTCCGCCTCCGCGTCGTCGGCACGGAGGTCGGCGAGGGCGATTCGCAGTCTGAGGATGTCCGGGTGGTCCGTGCCCAATACCTGGCAACGTACGGCGATCAGGTCTTCGTATGCCGCGACGGCCGCCGTCGTGTCGCCTGCCGCGTGCAGCTTCCGGGCGAGCAGCTCGCGGGCCTCCAGAGTCTCCGGATGGTGCGGTCCCAGCACCCGGACCATGTCCCCCAACAGGTCGCGCAGCTCGGCGACCGCCCCGGAGTGGTCGCCTGCCTCGCCGCGCCAGTGAGCCAGCATGGCGCGGGTCACCAGTGTCTGGGGGTGTTCGGGGCCCAGGGCCCGTCGGTAGTCGGCGAGCAGCGCGGCGAACTCCTCAGCTGCTCTGCCGGGATCGCCGATCACGCCCTCGATGTCCAGGACGATGCGGCGGGATTCCAGCACCCGAGGGTGTTCTGGGCCCAGTCGGGCGCGCAGAGCGACGGTCTGTTCCTTCATGACCTCGACGGCGGCGGCCGGATCGCTCTCCAGCAGTGCGTGCTGCCATCCCAGGCGCATGGAGCGGGTGTCGATGACGAGAGGGTGGTCGGGCCCGAACAGCTCCTCCAGCGCGCGGCCGGACTCGTCCATGCCGGCCGGTGCCGCTGTGGTGTCGCCCGCCTGGTTGCGCAGCAGCCCCAGTGTGTAGCGGGCGTAGGAGACGTCGACGTGGTGGGCGCCCAGGACGCGCACCGTATCGGCGATCAGGTCCTCCATGTCCGCGGCGGCTCCGACCGGGTCCCCGGCGGCGGCACGCCAGTGCGCCAGATCATGCCGCACCGCGAGAGTGCGGGGCGCGTCGCGGCCGAACGCCGCCAAGTGGTCGGCGAGCAGTTCCTCGTACAGCGCGCGGGCCCCGGCCGGATCGCCTTCCGTCCCCCTCAGGCGCGCGAGCTCTCCGCGGATCCCCACCGTCATGTCGGCGAAGGGCCCCAGGTACGTCCTGCAGTCGGCGAGCAACCGCTCGTACAGGGCGGAGGCATGCGACGTATCGCCCATCGCGTGGTGCAGAGAGGCAATCTTGCCGCGGGCGTTGAGGGTGTCGTGGTGGAACGGACCATGGACGCGGCGCTCGTCGGCAAGGAGTTCCTCGTACGCGGCGAGTGCACCGGACAGGTCACCGCCTGCGGCTCGGGCGTCGGCGAGAGCACCGCGCGCGTCGAGGGTGGTGGGGTCGTCCGGCCCGGCCAGACGCGCGCAGTCCGCGACCAGCTCCGTGTACGCCGCCACGGCTTCCGCAGGGTCCTTGACAATGGCCATCAGGCGGAGGGAATTGCTGCGGCACCTAAGGGTGCGGGGGTGACCGGGGCCGTACTTCCGGGCGGAGGTGGCCGCGAGCTCCCGGTAGTGGTCCATCACCGCATTGAGGAACCCCGCGTGGCCGAGGCTCTGGCCGAGCCGGAGCAGGACCCCGTGGACATCGTGGTCCGACCACAGCAGGTCCTCGTCGTGCGAGCGCAGCGTCTGCGCGTTGGCGCGGAACCGCTGGCCGGTGGCGAAGTCGGTTTCCGTCTCCGGCCAGGCTTCGAGCAGGGCGTCGGCCGCCGCCAGGGTCGTCCGGGCCAGCCGCCGCGGCGGCAGCTGCTCGCGCACACTGCGCTGCACCAGCCCGTGGACCCGGACAGGCTGGCCCGGCGAGTAGGTGACCAGGCTGAGCCGGTGCAGGGCATGCAGTGCGCCCGCAGCATCATCGGTCGTCGCGGGGACCGGTTGCCGGAGGCCAGAAGCGCGGTGACGGGAGAGGTGGGTGAGGGCGGCTCTGCCGGTCAGGACATCGGGGGGGATGCCGTTGGGGTCGAGCATCGCGGCGAGTTGGAGCATGGGGCTGGCAAGGCCGGCGGGACGGAGCCGGTCGGCGTGTTCGATGGACAGGGACCAGGTGGCCACCACCGTGGCGGCTTGGTCGTCGGGCAGCGCGGCGGGTTCGGGGAGCAGGTCGGCCAGCCTCCCGAGCCGGTCGGCCAGCAGGCGGCGGTAGCGGGCACAGGTAACACCGGTGTCGATGATGTACGCAGCGGCCTGAGCCAGGGCCAGGGGCAGGTGCCCCAGGTCGGAGACGAGACCACTGAGCTGATCGGTGGGCTCGTGGCGGTCGTGTGCGGCAAGTACGGCCGTGATGTAGGCGGCGGCGTCCTGGGGGGTGAACAGGCCGACGCTCACCAGGCGTCGGCCGGCGCCGGTCAGGGCGGCCTCGCGGCGGCGCGTGGTGACCAGGACACGTCCGCGCGGGCTGGCGGGCGGCCACCAGCCACGTATGTCGGCCGGATCCACGACATCGTCCAGTACGACCAGCCACCGGCACGGCTTCTGGCCGGCCTTCGGTTCCAGCCAGGCCAGGAAGGCCCGCGCGGACTGCTCAGGGGCGCTGGGGTCGGCGGCAAGGATCTCTGCACCGGCCTGCGCGAAGCCGGCCGTGATGGCCGCGCGGCTGCTCGCGCTGATCCACACCAGTACGTCGACCGCGCCGCTGTCCCAGGCGCTGCGGGCGTAGTCGGCAGCCAACTGGGTCTTGCCCACCCCTCCGGTTCCGGTCAGCACCTGGCCGAGCACCGCAGTACCTCCGCTGTGGACCGCCGCCCGCAGCTGGTCGACCTCGGACCGGTGTTGGAACGACAGGGCGCGGGGCGGGATCACGCCGACCTGGTGCGGCCAGGCGGTCGGCGTGCGGGGCGCAGCATGGTGGTGGACTTGCCCTGCGTAGCCGACGGCGATACTGCCGTGGTCTGCGAAGACGCTGCCGAAGTTGTGCGTCGGCCCGGCCGGGGCGGTGCCGGGTGCGCTCAGTCCTGGTGCGGACCCGGCCGGGAAGGGTTTCCCAGTGTCACACTCCCCATGGTCACGGCGGCAGCGGACCCGTGGTCGGCCCGGACGTCCACGTTCCCGCCCACCGCCAGACCGCTCTGGTCGGCCGACACGCTGCGGTGGGAGGTCTGCTGGGCCAGCAGGGTCCGCAGCTCATCGACGACCCGGGCCCGCTCGATGTCCTCCAGACTTTCCAGCAGGGCCTCGATCCGGCCCTGCCAGGCCGCCTCCTGACGGATACGCACCCGCTCCAGCTCGGCCGGCCGCGCCGCCTCCAGCTCGCCCGCGGTCTGGTCGAGGCGCTCCAGCTCGGCGTGCTCGCGCTGCGGATTTCCCCGGCCGAACCAACGGGCCACCTGCTGGCGCACCCCTGTCCATGCGTCTGTGCCTGCGGCCTGCACCACCGCGGTGCCTCCCGCCGCAGCCAGCGCAGTCATTGCCTCCGACAGCATCGCTCCCCCTGAAGGATCAGTCCGAACCGGAGCACGCGCCTGCACCTGCACCGGCGCCTTCACCACCTCACTCCACCAGAAGCGCAGCGCCGCTGTCCCCGGTTTCGTCAAAAGTACGGCCGTGGCACTGCGATCGGACGCCTCACCAGAGCAGCGGTGTTCCGCACGTGGGTGATCTTTCTCAACACGCGGATCTGACAGGGAAGACCGCGGCGGTCCAGGCGTAGCGGTCGGCGGTGGCGGGGCTGGTGTGTCCTTCCCCTCGGATCCACAGGCAGTCAGTGCCGCCGGTGGCCCGGGCGATCAGCGTGAGGCGCGCGGCCCCGTGTCGGGCGGCGGAGGGCCGGGTGTGCCGTGCTCACGTGCGTGCTGTCGTCATATTCGGACAATGTCGTCGCACAGGGTCGCCAGGGCCAGGACGACGTCATGGGCTCCTGCGATGTCCGGTTCGGTGTCCGCGTCGCAGGGAGCGGCGATAAGCAGGCGGCGCTGCAGCAGGCGTTCGGCGTCGCGCAGGTGTAAGCGGACGGTCGCGGCGTTCATGTCGAGTTCCGCAGCTGCGGTCTCGATGCGGGTGTTGGCCCGTGCCCAGGCCGCCAGTGTGGTGAGCAGCGGCTTGCGGTCGGTGCGCAGTGGGTGGAGGAACTGCTCGGCCCAGCGGCGCACTTCGTCGGTGTCGAGGAGCTGGTTGATCTCCACGGGTTCGGTGTCGGGCTGGACGCGGTGGAGGCGGCGGGACCTGATCTCCAGTGCGAGGCCCAGCACGGCCCGGTGGCCGATGTCCTGGAGGTCGGTGCCGAGGAGGTCGGCGGCCTCGCCGAGGCGGCGGGCGACGGTGTTGCGGTGGGTACCCAGGATCCTGGCGGCTGCGGCGGGCTGGAAGTCGAGCCCAGGCGCAGGGCCGGGAGGAGGTGGTTGCGGCGGTCCTCGGGAAGTCCCAGGAGGGGGGCCAGGTAGGTCTGGGACCAGGACCAGGCGCGGACATCGAGGACGTGGGCGAGCTGGATCTCGGTGATGTAGAGGTGGACCCGGGAGGGAACGCGCCGGGCCACGGTGAGGGCGCGGCTGGCGTCGAGGTAGGCCTGGTCGGTGTCGGCGAGCCGGTGGACGCAACTGCCGCCGAGGAAGCGGCGGGGGGCGTACTGGGCCACCTCGGTGAGGCCGTCGAGGACATCGTGGTCGGTGCTCCGGTTGGGGGCCACCACGATCACCTCGTCGGGGAAGGCTGGGCAGGCGCTGACGAGGGCGGTGGAGCCGACGGCGTTCTGGCACTGCTGGATGACGGCTGTTCGGTCGGTGCGCGAGGATGCCTTGAGGACGAACACGCGGCACTCCTCGGTGTCGAGGACGCCTGGGGCGATGCCTGCGGCGGTGCGCTGTGCGTCGGTGGTGTGGCCGGTCATCACCAGCGCCAACGCCATGCCGAGGACCAGTTCGACGGCCACCGACACCACCGTGACGAGCACCGTCACCCAGAGCGCCTGCCACCAGAAGGGCGAGGTCAGCACGGCCCAGTAGTTGCTGAACCCCACCCAGCGGGCCTGGCCCGGGAACCGCAGGTCGTAGCGCTGCAGTGAGAGGTAGATCGCGTACGCGATCGGATAGGCGGTGACCGCGACCATC
>NZ_LGDO01000123.1:0-12037 GCF_001279805.1 Streptomyces sp. XY431 | reverse complement strand
CCGCAGTACCCACCCCCCGGCAGCACCCGGCCGGGCCCGAAGAGAACGAGGATCCCCATGACCCACCGCATGCCCGCCGAGTGGACCGAGCACGACGGCTGCCTGATGGCCTGGCCGGTCCGGCCGGACCTGTGGGGCGACAACCTCGACGAGGCGAAGCGCGAGTACGCGGCCGTCGCCCGGGCCATCGCGGAGTTCGAGCCCGTCACCATGGTGGCCCCGCCCGGCCACGGCGACGAGGCCCGCACCCTGTGCGGCCCGGACCTGACCGTCGTCGAACTCCCCCTGGACGACTCCTGGTTCCGCGACTCCGCGCCGATCTTCGTCCTGGACGAGGAGGGCCGCCGGGCCGGCGTCGACTTCCGCTTCAACGCCTGGGGCCGCAAGCACCACCCCTGGGACGCCGACGACCGGATCAGCGGCCTGCTGCTGGAGCACCTCCAGGTGCCGGCGATCCGCTCCGAGATGATCCTCGAAGGCGGCGCGATCACCGTCGACGGCGAGGGCACGCTCATCACCACCGAGCAGTGCCTGCTCCACCCCAACCGCAACCCCGAGCTCGGCCGCGAGGAGATCGAGGCCGAGCTGAAGGCCCGGCTCGGCGTCACCAAGGTCATCTGGCTGCCCTACGGCGGCGCCCTGGACACCGAGACCGACGGCCACGTGGACGGCGTGTGCGCCTTCGCCGCCCCCGGCAAGGTCGTGGTGCAGCTGCCCGCCGACCCCGCGCACCCCGACTACGTGCGGATGCGCGCCAACCGCACGGTGCTGGAGCACTCCACCGACGCCCAGGGCCGCCCGTTCGAGATCGTCGACGTCACCCAGGCCGCCTTCGTCGAGGTGGACGACGTCCGGGTCGAGGTCGGCTACCTGAACTTCTACCTGGCCAACGGCGGTGTCGTCGTCCCCGTCGCCGACCACCCCGAGGACGCCGGCGCGCTCGCCGTGCTCGCCGCCGCGTTCCCCGACCGCAAGGTCGTCGGCGTGCGGGCCCGGGTGATCGCCTTCGGCGGCGGCGGCGTCCACTGCATCACCCAGCAGCTCCCGGCCGCCCGCGTCTGACCCAGCCAGCGAACGGAGAACCACCCTCATGACTCCCACCGCACCTGCCAGACGCGCCAGGCCCCGTCGCCCGCTCGCCGTCGCCACCGCGCTGCTCGGCGCCGCGGCCCTGGTCGCCGCCTGCTCGGGACCGCCCCGCGGCGGTTCCGCCGACCGGGCCGACCTCCAGCTGTCGCCGTCCAGCCCGCCGGCCGCCGGCGACATCGACTCCTTCACCTGGGCCACCTACGCCGAGCCGCCCACCCTGGACTACCTCCAGGCCTTCGACTACCCGCAGAACACCGTCCTGTCCAACGTCTGCGAGAGCCTGATGCGCTGGACGCCCCAGCTCACCCTGGCCCCCGGCCTGGCCGAGAAGGCGTCCAACCCCGACCCCACCACCTGGGTCTACGACCTGCGCTCCGGCGTGCGCTTCCACGACGGCTCGGTGATGACCGCCGAGGACGTCGTGTACAGCCTCGGCCGGCAGATGAACCCCGACAACGCGGCGGCCTGGGCGCAGTCCTTCCAGAACGTCGACACCGTCACCGCGACCGGCCCGCTCCAGGTCACCGTCAAGCTCAAGCGGCCCGACTCCCAGTTCCCGCAGTACATGGCCACCGCCGCCGGCGTCGTCGCCGCCAAGGCCGGGGTGGAGGCCGCCGGCCGGGACTACGGCACCGGCGGGAGCCTCGACTGCACCGGCCCGTTCAAGCTCGGCAGTTGGGTCAAGGGCCAGTCGATCGAACTCCAGCGCTTCGACGGCTACTGGGGCAACCGGGCCAAGGCCGGCAAGGTCGTGTTCCGCTTCCTCACCGACCCCTCCGCACGCACCAACGCCATGCTCAGCGGCGAGGTCGACGGCGGCTACCTGATCCCCACCGAGAGCTACGACCGGCTCCGCAACGGCGGCACCGGCACCCTGTACTTCGGCGAGGGCCTCAGCACCGTCAACCTCAACGTCACCAGCATGGACGGCCCGCTCGGCGACCTCCGGGTCCGCCAGGCGCTGTCGCTGGCCCTCGACCGCTCCGGTTTCGTCCGCACCGGCCTCGCCGGCGCCGGCACCGTCACCGGCTCGCTCACCACCAGGGCCGCCTGGGCCGGCCTGCCCGAGGACGTCCGCACCGCGGCCTTCGCCCACCTCACCCCCACCGAGCAGGACATCGAGCGGGCCAAGGCCCTGGTCAAGGAGGCCGGCGCCAGTGGCCGGACGCTCACCGTCGCCACCAGCAGCATCGGCCAGGACGTCTCGCTGCTCGCCACCGCCGTCCAGTCCGCCGGCGCCCGGATCGGCCTCGACATCCAGCTGCGGACCATCGCCCCGAACGCCTTCACCTCGCTCTTCACCGACCCCAAGGCGCGCGAGGGCCTGGACATGTTCCCGGAGACGTACTACGACTCCATCACCGACCCGCTCGACCTGCTCGCCAACTTCCGCACCGGCGCCTACCAGAACTTCGCCGGCTACAGCGACCCGGCCTACGACGAACTGGTCGACCGGGCCTCGGCCGAGTACGACCCGGCCGAGCGCGGCGCCGTCGAGGCGCAGCTCCAGCGGACCGCCTCCGAGAAGCTGCTCTGGATCCCGGTCGCCGAGTGGCCCACCGCCCTCTTCCTGAACAAGCGGGTCACCGGCGCCCCGACCACCATCTCCTACCTGTACTACCCGTGGGCCGCCGACGTGGGGGCCGCGCGGTGACCTTCCTGCGATTCGCCGTCCGACGGCTGGTCGAAATGGCCGTCACCCTGCTCGGCGCCTCCTTCGTCGTCTTCGGGGCGATGTACCTGGCGCCGGGCAGCCCGGCGAGCTTCCTGCTGTCCGGGCGCTCGGCCTCCCCGGCCGCCCTGCAGGCGATCAACGAGCAGTACCACCTGGACGACCCCTTCCTGGTGCGCTACCTCCGCTGGCTCGGCCAGGTGCTGCAGGGCGACTTCGGACGCTCCCTCACCTACCGCACCGACGTGTCGGGCCTGCTCGCCGACCGCCTGCCCGCCACCCTGCTGCTGGTGGCCATGGCCCTGCTGGTGGTGGTCGTGATCGGCCTGGTGCTCGGCTGGATCGGCGCCGTCCGCGGCGGCGCGACCGACTCCGCGATCCTGGTCACCACCACCCTCGCCGTCGGTACCCCCTCCTTCGTCGCCGCGGTGCTGCTCCAGGGCCTGTTCGCGGTCAGGCTGGGCTGGTTCCCCACCAGCGGCGCGGGGGAGGGCCTGCTCGACATGGCCTGGCACCTCACCCTGCCCGCGATCGCCCTCGCGCTCTACCTGATCGGCATGCTCGCCCGGGTCACCCGCTCGGCGATGCTGGACGCCCTGGAGGGCGAGCACGTCACCGTCGCCCGCAGCCGGGGCGTGCCCGAGCGCGAGGTGATCCGCCGGCACGTGTTCCGCAACTCGCTGGGCACCGTGCTCACCACCGGCGGCCTGATCGTCTCCACCCTGCTGGTCTGCACGATCCTGGTGGAGTCCGCGTTCAGCGTCGGCGGCCTCGGCCAGCTCCTCGAACTGTCCACCACCACCAAGGACTTCCCGACCGTCCAGGCCATCTCCCTGATCATCGTGGCCCTGTTCATGACGGTGAACCTGCTCGTCGACCTGCTCCACCCGCTGGTCGACCCCCGGGTCACCCTCGGCTCCAGGAGGTCCGACGCATGAGTGTCGCCCTCGCCCGGCGGCCCGGCCTCGCCCGGGTCAAGTCCGCCCGCGCCCCGCTCTACCGGATCTGCCTGGGCCTCGCCGCCCTGGTCGTGCTCGCCGCGCTGCTCGCCCCCTGGCTGGCACCCGACGACCCGAACGCCGTCGACCTCGGCAACGCCCTCACCGGCCCCTCCGCCGACCACCTGCTCGGCGTGGACGCCGCCGGCCGCGACACCCTCGCCCGGCTGCTGATCGGCGCCCGCACCTCGCTGCTCGGGCCGCTCGGCGTGGTCGTCTTCTCCACCGTCGCCGGCGTGGCCGTCGGCCTCCTGGCGGGCTGGCGCGGCGGCTGGATCGACTCCGTGCTGTCCCGCAGCACCGAACTGGTCTTCGCCTTCCCCGGCATGCTGCTCGCCATCCTGATCGTCGCCGTCCACGGGGAGGGCCTGATGGCCCCCGTCGTCGCCCTCGCGATCGCCTACCTGCCCTACGTCTCCCGCCTGACCCGCTCCCTGGTCCTGGCCGAGCGCATGCGGCCCTACGTCTCCGCCTACCAGGTCCAGGGACACTCGGCCCTCCAGATCTGCCTGCGGCACGTCCTGCCCAACATCGCGCCGATCGTGCTCGCCCAGTCCACCGTCAACTTCGGATACGCCCTCATGGACCTGGCCGGCCTGTCCTTCCTCGGACTCGGCGTCCCCGCCCTCACCCCCGACTGGGGCCGCATGGTCTTCGACGGCCAGACCGCGATCCAGCACGGCTACCCGCTCTCCGCGATCCTGCCCTGCGTCCTCATCGTGCTCACCGTCGTCGCCTTCAACGTCGTCGGCGAGCGCTGGGCCGACCAGGTCGCCCGGAGGACCACGTGAACGCCCTCGACGTCCGGGAGCTGCGCCTGCGCCTGCCCGGCACCGCCCGCCCGGTGCTCGACGGGGTCGACCTCACCGTCGCCCCCGGCGAGACCGTCGCCCTGGTCGGCGAGTCCGGCTCCGGCAAGTCCCTCACCTCGCGCGCCGCCCTCGGCCTGCTGCCGCCCGGCGCCGTCCCCGCCGGCGAGGTCCTCGTCGACGGCCGGGACGTCCTCACCATGGACGCCGCCCGGCTGCGCGAACTGCGCACCGGCCGGGCCGCGATGGTGTTCCAGGACCCGCGGGCGGCCGTCAACCCGCTGCGCCGCATCGGCGACTTCCTCACCGAGAGCGTCCGCCTCACCGGAACCATGGGCGCCGCCGACGCGGACCGGCGCGCCGTCGAACTCCTCGACGCCGTCGGCCTCGGGCCCGAGCTGATGCGCCGCTACCCCGGCCAGCTCTCCGGCGGCATGCTCCAACGCGTCATGATCGCCGCCGCCCTGATGGGCGACCCGGTCCTGCTGCTCGCCGACGAGCCCACCACCGCGCTCGACGTGACCAGCCAGGCCGAGGTCATCGCCCTGCTGGACCGGCTGCGCGAACGCTTCGGCACCGGCCTGCTGTTCGTCACCCACGACCTGGGCCTCGCCGCCGCCATCAGCGACCGGGTCTATGTGATGTACGCGGGCCGGATCGTCGAGTCGGGACCGGCCGAGGCGCTGTTCGAACAGCCCCGCCACCCCTACACCGCGGCGCTGCTCTCCTCCACCCCGCGGCTGGACGGCCCGACCGGCCGGCTCGCCGCCATCGACGGCCGGCCGCCGGACCTGCGACAGGAGTTGACCGGCTGCGCGTTCGCCGCCCGCTGCCGGTACGCGACCGACAGGTGCCGGGACGAGGCCCCCGCGCTGCGGCCGGCCCCCGGGCGGCCCGGGCAGCCGGCCGCCTGCCACCATCCGCTCGAAGGGAGCCCCGCCGATGTCTGAGGCAGCCCCGAGTACTGCTGTCCCGGGCTCCGTGCCGGGTGCCGCCGCCCTGGAGGTCACCGGTCTGTGCCGGACCTTCGGCGCCGTCCGGGCCGTGGACGAGGTCTCCTTCACCCTCCCCGCCGGCGGCTCGCTCGGCATCGTCGGCGAGTCCGGCTCCGGCAAGACCACCACCGCCCGGATCGTCGTCGGCCTCGAACGGGCCGACGCGGGCCGGGTCCTGGTGAAGGGCCGGGCCCGTACCGGCGGCGCCCGGGGGAAGGCCGAACGCCTCGCCCGCGCCCGCGAGGTCCAGATGGTCTTCCAGGACCCGTACCTCTCGCTGGACCCGCGCACCAGCGTCGACGCCGCTCTGCGGGAGACCCTGCGGCTGCACTTCCCCGGCACCGACCACCCGACCCGGATCAAGGAACTCCTGGACCAGGTCGGCCTCGGCACCCGGGCGGCGGAGGCGCTGCCCCGGCAGCTCTCCGGCGGCCAGCGCCAGCGCGTCGCCATCGCCCGGGCGCTGGCCGTGCAGCCGGCCGTCCTGGTCCTGGACGAGGCGGTCGCCGCGCTGGACGTCTCGGTCCAGGCCCAGGTGCTCAACCTGCTCGCCGACATCCGCGAACAGACCGGCATCGGCTACCTGTTCATCACCCACGACCTCGGCGTGGTCCGGTGCGTCACCGACCAGGTCGTGGTCATGCGGCACGGACGGATCGTCGAGGCCGGCCCCACCGCCGAGGTCCTCGACGACCCGCAGCACGCCTACACCCGGCTGCTGCTGGAGTCCGTGCCCCGGCCCGGCTGGGATCCCGACCGGATCGCCGCCGCGCGCCGCGCCCTGTGAGCCCCCCGGCCCGGCAGCCGCTCGGGGTCTGCCGGGCCGGGGTCCCGTCCCGTTCCGGGGGTCGGCGGTGGCGGGCCCGGGATTCACCCCGATGGCGGGTACCTGCCGCAGCGGATCCTGACCCGCCTCTCAGTAGCGTGCGGGACCGTACCCCCTCAGGCACCTACCGGAACGAGGCCCCATGGCTCACCCGGTCCACCCGGCTCACCCCGGGCCGTCCCGCCGTACGCTGCTGCGCTCCGGGACGGCGCTCGCCGCACTGGCCCTGACCGGCGGCTGCGCCTCCGACAGCGGCGACGAGCAGCCGCCGAGCCCCGCCGGCACCGCCTCGGCCCAGGCGTCGTCCGCGTCCGGCACCGCCTCGGCCCAGACGTCGTCCGCCTCCGGCAGCCCGAGCGCCGCGGCCGCCCGCGCGATGCCGGCCGAGTCGGCCCCGCACACCCGCACCTTCATGGCCTGGCCGGCCCTGGAGGAGGTGTGGGGCGACCAACTGCCCGGCGTCCGGGAGGACATCGCCGGGCTGGCCCGCGCCGTCGCCGGCTTCGAGCCGGTGGTGCTGCTGGCCCGCCCCGACCAGGCCGAGCAGGCCCGGCAGGCCTGTGGCTCCACGGTCGAGGTGCTGGAGCTGATGGTCGACGACCTGTGGGCCCGCGACACCGGCCCGACCTTCGTCACCGGCCCGCAGGGGCTCGCCGGGATCGACCTCAACTTCAACGGCTGGGGCAACAAGCAGACCCACGCCAACGACAGCCAGGTCGCCCGCAACCTCCTCGACCACTACGGCATCCCGCGCGTCCAGGCACCGATCACCGGCGAGGGCGGCGGCATCGAGGTGGACGGCGAGGGCACCCTGATGGCCACCGAGAGCTCCTGGGTCAACCCCAACCGCAACCCCGGCAGGAGCCGCGACCAGATCGAGGCGGCCTTCAAGGACCTGCTCGGCGTCAGCACCGTGCTGTGGTTCCAGGGCGTCGCCGGGCAGGACATCACGGACTGCCACATCGACGCCCTGGCCCGCTTCGCCGAGCCCGGCACCGTCGTCGTCCACCGCCCCGGCCCGGACACCCCGCCCGACAGCTGGACCACCGCCTCCGACCAGGCCCTCCAGGTCCTCGCCACGGCGAAGGACGCCAGGGGCCGCACCCTCGAGGTGGTCGACCTCCCCGAACCCGACCTCGACCTGATCCCCGGCGCCGGCAAGGACTTCCTCGCCACCTACCTCAACTACTACGTCTGCAACGGCGGCGTCATCGTGCCGCGCTTCGGCGACCGGGCCGCCGACGACCGGGCCGCCGGGATCATCGGCGACCTCCACCCCGGCCGGAAGGTCTCCCAGGTGTCCATCAACCACATCGCCTCCGGGGGCGGGGGCATCCACTGCGCCACCCAGCAGCAGCCCGTCGCCCCCGGCACCGGTCCGACGTGAGCGGGCGCCGGCTGCGGGACCGCCGTTTCCTCCTCGTCCTGCTGATCCTGGCCGTGCTGTGCTCGGCCGGGATCGCCCTGTACCTCAACGAGCGCGACACCCGCCAGCAGACCCGGGAACTCTCCCTCCCCACCACCGGCGACTGGGTCGAACTCGACGTCACCTCCCAGGACATCGACGCGGCCGGCGGCGAGATGACGCTCTACGTGGTGCCCGTCCCGCACGGCACCCTGGCCCAGGACCCGGAGTCCGGCACCTTCTCCCGCCGGGTCGACATCACCGTCCGGTCGACCACCCGCACCGAACTGCGGGCCGAACCGGGGGAGGCGGCGACGCCCAAACCGGTGTCGGCCAACCTCTACGGCGGCACCCCGACCGACTACCCCTTCGACCGCTACCGCTTCGAGGTGCTGTTCTCGGCCGCCGACGCCACCGGCGCCGTCCCGGTCGGGGTGGTGTTCGGCGACGCCGACCCGTTCTTCTTCGTCCGCCCGGCCGGCACCCCGTACGGGGCGGACGGCACGGTGTTCGAGGGGCGGGTGACCAGGGCACGGAGCACCTTCATCCTGGCCTGGTTCATGATCGCGGCGATGTGGGCGCTGGCGCTGGCGGTCCTGGCCGGGGCGGAGGTGCTCTACCGGGGCCGGCAGGGCATGGTGTGGCCCTCGCTGGGGTGGATGGCGGCGACCCTGTTCGCGCTGATCGGCATGCGCAACGCGGCGCCCGGCGCGCCGCCGATCGGCTCGCTGATCGACTATGTGGCCTTCTTCTGGGCGGAGGGCATCATCGCGGCCTGCCTGGTGGTCACGGTCGTCTCGGGCAGCCGGGTCGAGCACCGCAAAAGGGTCGACGCCGCCGAGCCGACCGGGGCGGGTCCGTGAGGGGCGGGTCCGTGAACGGTGGGGAGGCTCAGCGGTGCGGGCCGACCGTCGAGGCCAGGGAGTCCAGCAGGGTACGCAGCACCGGTGCGGAGTCCACCGTGCCGTCCAGCGAGCCGATCGCGGCGATGCCGTCCACGGCGGCGGCGAAGGCCTCGCCGAGCGGGGCCGGGTCGGTGTCGCCGCCGCGCTCGTCCGCGAGGGCCCGGAACAGCCGGACGAAGCAGGACCGCCACCGCCCGTACTCGGCCTCCAGGGCGACCCGGACCCGCTCGTCGTTGAGGGCGAGCCAGTGCAGGGCGGCGTGCAGCCGGGCGAGGTCGGGGCTCTCGGGGCGGGTGAGCAGGGTCAGCACCCGTTCGGCCCGCTCGGCGTAACCGCCCGGGCCGGCCACGGCCTCCTCCAGCGGGGTGATC
This sequence comes from Streptomyces sp. XY431, assembly GCF_001279805.1. Lineage (NCBI taxonomy): Bacteria > Bacillati > Actinomycetota > Actinomycetes > Kitasatosporales > Streptomycetaceae > Streptomyces > Streptomyces sp. XY431. Next base: position 2,967 of record NZ_LGDO01000123.1, on the reverse strand, counting down.
CACTCGGGCCCGAGGTCCGCGACCACGGCCACGATCAGGTCGGTGCGGTCGGCGAAGTGGTAGTGGCACATCCCGTGCGAGACCCCGGACAGCGCGGCCACGTTGCGGGTGGTGAAGCGGCCGGCCTCGCCGCCCGCGAGCAGGATCCGGGCCGCCGCGATCAGCCGGGCCCGGGTCTGCTCGCCCTTGGCCGAGGTCCGGGCGCGGCCGGGGACGGCCGTCCGGGGGGTGGTCGCGGCCCGGGTGGCCGCCGAGCCCTGGGTGGCTGCCGCGTCCTGGGTGCTGGCTGCCGCGTTCTGGGTGCTGGCTGCCGCGTTCTGGGTGCTGGCGGTCGTGTCCTGGGTGGTGGCGGTCGTGTCCTGGGTGCTGGCCGGGTCCGCGCCCGTCGCCTGTGTCGCCATGGCGGTCACTGTAACGACTGCCGGGGCCGGGGGAGGGGCCGAAGCTGCGCAAAGTATTGACCGAGCGCTTGGTCAGTTCTACCTTTTCGGTCAACTGCTCGACGAGCAGGGCATCTTGACACGGAGGTAGTGATGAACGACCGCTCCAGATCCGACAGAGCGACCGACGGCACGACGGACGGGACGGCCGACCGGGCGACCGGGGGCAGCACGGCCGACAGCCTCGACCGCCGCCGGTTCCTGGCCGTCGCGGGCCTGGCCGCCGCCGGCACCGCGCTCACCGTCGCGACCGGCGGGCCGGCCGCCGCCGCAGCCACCGGCCGCCGCGGCACCGGCGCGGACCGGGCCGCCGCGGCCGCCGGCTTCCGGGTGCCGATCGACACCCTGCGCCACACCCGCACCTGGATGGCCTGGCCGGACAGCACCGGCATCTGGCGCAACAAGCTCTCCGGCGTCCAGTCGGACATCGCGCTGATCGCGAAGACGATCGCGAAGTACGAGCCGGTGACCATGTGCGCCAACCCCGCCGGCGTCGCCAAGGCCCGGTCGATGTGCGGTTCGGGGGTCACCGTGATCGGGGACATCCCGGTGGACGACTGCTGGATGCGGGACACCGGCCCCGTCTTCCGCACCGACGGCGCCGGCGGCCTCGACACCGTCGGCCTCAACTTCAACGGCTGGGGCAACCACCAGACCCACGCCAACGACTCGCTGGTCGCCGGGCGGGTCGCCGCCTACCTGGGCCTGCCGTTCACCACCGCCGGGCTGGTCGCCGAGGGCGGCGCCGTGGAGGCCGACGGGGCCGGCACCCTGATGGCCACCCGGAGCAGCATCCTCAACTCCAACCGCAACCCCGGCAAGTCCCAGGCCCAGGTCGAGAGCGCGCTGTGCGCCGCCTTCGGCGCCTCCAAGGTGATCTGGTTCGCGGGCATCGCCGGCCAGGACATCACCGACGACCACGTGGACGCCACGTCCCGCTACCTCGGCGGCACCACGGGTGTGGTCCAGATGCCGCTGGCGGGCGACACCGACGCCTGGTCGGAGGACGCGCGCCAGCAGTACAGGATCCTCTCGGCCGCCACCAACGCCCAGGGATCGCGGTACACGGTCAGCCAGATCCAGGGTCCCGACTACAACCTCATCCGCTCCACCGACCCGAACTTCGTCGGCTCCTACGCCAACTACTACCTGTGCAACAACGCGGTGATCTCCGCCCAGTTCGGCGACACCAGGGCCGACAGCGCGGCGAGGGCCACCCTCGCCCGGCTGTTCCCGGGCCGCACCGTCGAGCAGCTCAACATCGACCGCCTCGGGGCGGGCGGCGGCGGGATCCACTGCGTCACCCAGCAGCAGCCCGCCGTGTGATGCGGCGGGGCCGGGTCCGGTGGGGCGGACCCGGCCCCGGAGGTACCGCTGGTCGGCCGACGGCAGGTCAGCCGGTCAGCCGATGGCGGGGATGTCGTGGGTGGCGCAGTGGATGCCGCCACCGCCGCCGGCGATCCCGTCGATCTTCACGGGGACGATCTCGCGGGTGGGGAAGTACTTCCTCATCACCTGCTGGGCGTGCTCGTCGGCCTTCTGGTCCCCGAACCTGGGCAGGTAGACGCCCTTGGTGCCGATGTAGAAGTTCATGTAGGAGGAGACGAAGGCGTCGCCGCGCCCGGTGATCCGGTCGGGGTCGGGCTGCTGCAGCTCCACCACCTCCAGCTTCCGGCCGCGCGCGTCCGTCGCGTTCCCGAGCACCGAGCGGGCCTGGTCGGCGGAGCGGGACCAGACATCGGCCGGGGTGCCGGGGAACGCCTTGTCGAGCACGACGACACCCGGCGCGACGAAGCGGACCAGGCAGTCCACGTGGGCGTCGGTGATGTCCTTGCCCTTGACGCCGGCCAGCCAGATGACCTTGGTGACGCCGAGGGCCTTCTTGAGCTCCGCCTCGACCTGGTCGCGGCTCATCCCGGGATTGCGGTTGGCGTTGACGACCGAGCTCTCGGTGACCAGCAGCGTGCCCTCGCCGTCGGTCTCGAAGGAGCCGCCCTCGGCGACCAGCCGGGTCTCGATCCGCTCGACGCCGTACTTGGCCAGGACGGCGCGGGCCACCTTGGCGTCGTTGGCGTGCTGCTGCTTGCGGCCCCAGCCGTTGAAGTTGAAGTCGACGCCCTTGACCTTGCCGTCCTCCTCGACGAACACCGGCACGGTGTCGCGCGCCCACAGGTCGTCGACGGTGACGGGGACGACCTCGACGGCCGCGCCGCAGGCCTTCTGGGCGGCGTCCTTCTGGTCGGGGCGGGCCATCAGGACGACCGGCTCGCGGGCCGCGATCGCCTGGGCCAGGCCGGCGACGTCCCGGCGGACCTCCGCGAGCTGCTCGCCCCAGATGTTCTCGGAGGAGGGCCAGGACATCACCGTGCGCAGGTGGTTCTCCCACTCGGCGCCGAAGCGGCGGGCGCCGGGGGCGCCGGTGGGGTCGCAGGGGGGGAGGGCGAGGACGAGGGCGCCGCCTCCGGCGGCGGGGAGGGAACGCATCACGGTACGGCGGGACATGGCGTTGGTCATACGGATCCTCCGG
>NZ_LGDO01000122.1:0-12087 GCF_001279805.1 Streptomyces sp. XY431 | reverse complement strand
GGAAACGCCCGGTTACATTCCGAACCCGGAAGCTAAGCCTCACAGCGCCGATGGTACTGCAGGGGGGACCCTGTGGGAGAGTAGGACGCCGCCGAACAAATTTTCTGGAAGAGCCCCCGCCGGTAATCGGTCGGGGGCTTTTCTGTTGTAAGGTCGACGTGAAAAGTTGCCATACGTGACAGGAGGCCCCCGGGTGGAGGTCCAGGAGACGCGGGTCCAGACCGATCGCGTCCTCACCATCCCCAACCTGCTGAGCATGGGCCGGCTGGTCGGTGTTCCGCTGTTCCTCTGGCTGATCCTCTGGCCGGTGTTCGACGGTCCGAACAACGACGGGTGGGCGTTGCTGATCCTGATGCTCAGTGGCATCAGTGATTACCTGGACGGGAAACTCGCGCGCAGGTGGGGGCAGATCAGCCGGGTGGGGCAGCTGCTCGACCCGCTGGCGGACCGGCTCTATGTGCTTTCCACCCTGGTCGGCCTGACCTGGCGTGAGATCCTTCCGTGGTGGCTGACGGCGATCCTGCTGGCACGCGAGGTCTTTATCGCGGCGCTGCTGCCGATTCTCAACCGGCATGGCTACGGGCCGTTGCAGGTGAGTTTCCTGGGGAAGGCCGCGACATTCAATCTGATGTACGCGTTTCCGCTTCTGCTGCTCGGGGCCGGGGACAGCTGGATCGCCCGGCCGGCCGAGATCGTGAGCTGGGCGTTCATCTGGTGGGGTGCCACGCTGTACTGGTGGGCCGCCATTCTTTACGCGGTCCAGGTGCGACAGATCGTCCGCGGTGGCTCGGCCTCCTCGCCGTCCACGGTCTGAGACGTGATCTGAGAGAAGTCCCACCTCGCCACGGTGCGTCGGACGATATCTTCCGGGTAGACCTCCTCTGGAACGGTTTGATGGACCTGAACGGTCCACCACCGCGAAGGAGGACGCACCCGTAATGAAAGCCGTTGTTATGGCAGGGGGCGAAGGCACTCGACTTCGCCCGATGACCTCCAGCATGCCGAAGCCCCTGCTCCCGGTCGCCAATATGCCGATCATGGAGCACGTGCTTCGACTGCTGAAGCGGCACGGTCTCTCCGACACCGTCGTGACCGTCCAGTTCCTGGCCTCACTGGTGAAGAACTACTTCGGTGACGGCGAAGAGCTGGGCATGCATCTCACCTATGCGAACGAGGAGACCCCACTCGGCACTGCGGGGAGTGTCAAGAACGCCGAGGACGCCCTCAAGGACGACTCCTTTCTGGTGATCTCCGGTGACGCTTTGACGGACTTCAACCTCTCGGAATTGATCGAGTTCCACCGAAGCAAGAACGCATTGGTCACCGTCTGTCTCACCAGGGTGCCGAACCCCCTGGAGTTCGGTATCACGATCACCGACGAGGAGGGCCGGGTCGAGCGCTTCCTGGAGAAGCCGACCTGGGGGCAGGTCTTCTCGGACACGGTGAACACCGGTATCTACGTGATGGAGCCCGAGGTCTTCGACTACGTCGCGGCCGGCGAGTCGGTGGACTGGTCGAGCGACGTGTTCCCGCAGTTGCTCAAGGAGGGCAAGCGGGTCTACGGCTACGTGGCCGAGGGCTACTGGGAGGACGTGGGCACCCACGAGAGCTACGGCAAGGCCCAGGCGGACGTCCTGGACGGCAAGGTCGAGGTCGAGCTCGACGGTTTCGAGATCTCGCCGGGCGTCTGGGTGGCCGAGGGGGCCGAGGTGGACCCGGAGGCGATTCTCCGCGGACCGCTGTACATCGGCGACTACGCCAAGGTCGAGGCGGGCGTCGAGATCCGCGAGCACACCGTGCTCGGCAGCAACGTCGTGGTCAAACGCGGAGCCTTCCTGCACAAGGCGGTCGTGCACGACAACGTCTACATCGGGCCGCAGAGCAATCTGCGGGGCTGCGTCATCGGCAAGAACACCGATGTGATGCGGGCCGCGCGGATCGAGGACGGCGCGGTGATCGGGGACGAGTGCCTGGTCGGCGAGGAGTCGATCATCGGGGCCAATGTCCGGGTCTACCCGTTCAAGACCATCGAGGCCGGTGCGGTCGTCAACACCTCGGTGATCTGGGAGTCCCGGGGGCAGGAGCACCTGTTCGGGGTGCGCGGCGTCTCCGGCATCCTCAACGTCGAGATCACCCCGGAGCTGGCCGTCCGGCTGGCCGGGGCGTACGCGACGACCTTGAAGAAGGGTGCGACCGTCACCATCGCGCGTGACCACTCGCGTGGCGCGCGGGCACTCAAACGGGCGATGATCTCGGCGTTGCAGACCAGCGCGATCGACGTCCGCGACCTGGAGAACGTGCCGATGCCGGTGGCGCGTCAGCACACCGCGCGGGGCAGTGCCGGCGGGATCTTCCTGCGCACCACCCCGGGGGTGCCGGACTCGCTGGACATCCTGTTCTTCGACGAGCGCGGCGCCGATCTGTCCCAGGCCGGGCAGCGCAAACTCGACCGGGTCTACGCACGCCAGGAGTACCGGCGCGCGTTCCCGGGGGAGATCGGTGACCTGACCTTCCCGTCGAGCGTCTTCGACGGCTACGCGGGCAACCTGCTGCGGGCCGTGGACACCACGGGCGTGCGGGAGGCCGGTCTGAAGGTGGTCGTCGACACCGCGCACGGCAGCGCGGGGCTCGTCCTGCCGAGCATCCTCGGCCGGCTCGGGGTGGAGGCGCTGACCGTCTCCAGCGGGTTGGACGAGGCACGGCCGACCGAGGACGCCGAGGAGCGGCGGGCCGGGCTGGCCCGGCTCGGCGAGCTCGTCGCGTCCTCGCGCGCCGCCTTCGGAGTGCGGTTCGACCCGGTGGGCGAGCGGGTGGCCTTCGTGGACGAGCTCGGCCGGGTGATCGACGACGACCGGGCGCTGCTGGTCCTGCTGGACCTGGTCGCGGCCGAGCGGCGCAGCGGGCAGGTCGCGCTCCCGGTGACCACGACCCGGATCGCCGAGCAGGTCGCGGCGTACCACGGCACGCAGGTCATCTGGACCACGACGACGCCGGACGACCTGGCCAAGGCGGCCGCCGCGGAGGGCACGGTGTTCGGCGGCGACGGCCGCGGCGGATTCGTGGTGCCGGAGTTCAGCGGGGTGCTGGACGGGGCGGCGGCCTTCGTACGGCTGGTCGGCCTGGTGGCCAGGACCCAGCTCACCCTGAGCCAGATCGACGCGCGGATCCCGCAGGCGCACATCCGCCGCAGGGACATCGCGACGCCGTGGGCGGCGAAGGGCATGGTGATGCGCTCGGTGGTCGAGGCGGCCGGCAGTCGGCTGCTGGACACCACGGACGGTGTGCGCGTGGTCGAGGCGGACGGGCGGTGGACGCTGGTGCTGCCCGATCCGGCCGAGGCGGTCACCCATCTGTGGGCGGAGGGGCCGGACGACGCGGCGACCGAGGCCCTGCTCGACGAGTGGGCGGCGGTGGTCGACAGCGCCGGGCGCTGAGCCCGAGGCGGGGCGGAGCGGCAACTGCCGCTCCGCCCCGCTGTCCGTTTCGGGCGTTTGGTCGCGTTCTGCCATATTTGGAATACTTGCAGGTCAGGGGGCGTGCGCAGGGCCCTCGCGCGACATGGGACGATGGTCGGCATGTCAGCGACGCCGGGGCAGGGTGCCAGCAGTGGACGGTACAACCGTCCGGATGCCTCGATGTCCCTGCTGACCAATGTGATGGACCACAGCCTCGACGAGGGGTACGCCGAGGCGGCCGCGGCCCGGGGCGGGGACGGTCCGTACCGGATACCGGGGACGGTGCGCGGGCTGATCAGCCTGGGCGCCGGGCTGGCGCTGGTCGGCGCGGTCATCACGGTCGGGGCGGTGAACGCGCACAAGGCGGAGCCGACGCTGGCCAAGGAACGCGATGCCCTGATCCACCGGATCAACGACGCCAACGGCTCGGCGGACCACCTGCAGCAGCAGGTCCAGGACCTGCGCCGGAAGGTCGACAGCACCCAGCGGCAGGCGCTCGCCCCGGGCGAGGGCGACCCGGCCGCGCTGGCCGGTGCGGTCGGCCTCGCCGAGGTCACCGGCCCTGGGGTGAAGCTGGTGCTGGAGGACGCGGCGGGGACGGGCGCCGGCGGGAACGTCGACCCGCGTGCCGGGCAGGGCTTCTCCAACAGCGGGCGGCTGCGCGACCGGGACCTCCAGCTGGTGGTGAACGGACTCTGGGCCTCGGGTGCGGAGGCGGTCTCCATCAACGGGCAGCGGCTCACCGCACTCTCGGCGATCCGCGCGGCCGGCGAGGCCGTCCTGGTGGACAACCGGCCGCTGGTGCCGCCGTACACCGTGCAGGCGCTGGGGGACGGACCTCGGCTGCTGGCCGCCTTCGAAAGTGCCATGGCCGGTCAGTACCTGCGGCTGCTGCAGGAGAAGTACGGCATCAAGTCGACCCTGTCGGCCCAGAAGAGTCTGACGCTGCCCGCGGCGGTCGGTGTGAGCCTGCGGACCGCCCAGCCCGCGGTGCCCGAGGCCTCGCCGACCGGCGCTCCGACGGGTGGTGCGAGCGGCTCGCCGTCCGGTGGCGCGTCGCCGTCGCCGTCCGCCCCGGCCTCCTCCGGTCCGTCCGCCGGGGCCTCGCCCTCGGCGAAGCCGAGCGGGTCGACCCCCGCCAAGCGCTCACCGAGTACGCCGGCCAGAACCACCACCTCGCCGCCCCCGGCGTCCTCCCCGCCCGCCAAGGGCTCCCGCCCGTCCACCACGACCACCGGGTCGTCCTCCGCAGCGACTGGAGCAGCTACACCGTGATTGCCGTACTGGGTCTCGTGATCGGCGTCGTCGTCGGACTCTTCGTCCAGCCCGAGGTGCCCGACGCCGTGGTGCCCTATCTGCCGATCGCGGTGGTGGCGGCGCTGGACGCGGTGTTCGGCGGCGTCCGGGCGATGCTGGACGGCATCTTCAACGACAAGGTGTTCATCGTGTCGTTCCTGTCCAATGTGGTGGTGGCGGCGCTGATCGTCTTCCTCGGCGACCAGCTGGGGGTCGGCTCGCAGCTGTCCACCGGTGTGGTCGTCGTCCTCGGCATCCGCATCTTCTCCAACGCGGCCGCGATCAGGCGCCATGTCTTCCGTGCCTGAGCCGGGCCGCGGACGCGCGGTGGCGGAGGAGGAAGTGGACGGATCGGTGGGAGAAGTCGTGCGGGACGAGAAGCAAGGGGAAAGGTCCTCGGACGGGACGGTGACCGCCGGGGCCGAGGACGGGGCGGTCGAGCGGACCCCCGTGGCCGAGGTCGAGCCGGAGCCGGAGCGCGTTCACGAGCGCGTCCAGGAGCCCGAGCGGGTGCCCGGGCCCGTGACCCGGCCGGTCCCCGGGGCCGTGGTCGGGCATGCCCCCGAGGCGACGCCCGCGCCCGCGCGTGCGCCGGCGGCGGCCGCGGGGACGCCCGGCCCGGGGCCGGCGGCTCCGGCGGCACGGCCCGAGCCGAAGCCCGAGCCGAAGCCCGAGCCTGAGCCTGAGTCGAAGCCCCTGCCGGTGCCCGCGCCGGAGCTTCTGCCGGTGCCCGCGCCCAAGTCCGCGCCGGAGCCCGAGGACGAGCCCGAGGTCGAGGACGAGCCCGGGCTCGAGGACGAGCCGGAGGAGGTCGAGCCCGCGCCGATGTCGGTGTCCGCGCGGGCCGTGGACCACCACTCCGGGCGCCGACGGCTCAAGGCGGCGCTGTGGCCGCCGAGGATGTCGCGCGGTCAGCTGGTGGTGGCCGTGCTGCTGTTCGCGCTCGGTCTGGGGCTCGCGATCCAGGTCCGCTCGACCAACGACCACCACAGCCAGCTGCGCGGCGCGCGCCAGGAGGACCTGGTTCGCATCCTCGACGAACTGGACAGCCGTCAGCAGCGTCTCCAGCAGGAGAAGGCGGAGTTGGAGCAGTCCCTGGCCAAGTTGGAGAACAGCTCCAACCAGGCCAAGGAAGCCCAGGAGCAGACCAGGAAGAAGGTGACGGAACTCGGCGTGCTCGCCGGGACCGTCAAGGCCACAGGTCCGGGCATCGTACTGACGGTCGATGATCCCCAAGGGCAGGTGAAGGCAGATATGCTGCTGGACACCCTGCAGGAACTACGAGCGGCGGGGGCGGAGGCGATTCAGATCAACGATGTGCGCGTGGTGGTCAACACCTACTTCACGGACGTGTCCGGCGGCGGTGTGCAGATCGACGGCAAGAAGGTCTCGGCTCCGTACCGCTTCACCGTCGTGGGGAACCCGCAGGACCTCACCCCCGCGCTGAACATCCCGGGGGGTGTCGTCCGTACTCTGGAGAGCCACCAGGCGCGTGCGACGATCTCCCAGCAGCAGAAGGTGGTCGTCGACGCACTCGTCGATTTGAAGACGCCGCAGTACGCCAAGCCGGCTCCGAAGTGACCAGCACACTCGGAGTGCCACTCCCGCCGGCCCGATCCACGACCGGGCCCGCAGCCTGTCCGAGGTTCTCACCCTGCCCCACGGGCGGGTCTGTCACACGCAAGGGGATTCGCCCGTGAGTTTCTTCTCGAAGTTGTTCGGTCGTCACAAGGGCCGCGACGCGGCCGCCGCGGAGGCGCCGACCGCGCTGCACCGCCGGGACGACGAGCCCGGTGTGCCGGGCATGCGCTCCGCGCCGGAGGGCGCCGAGTACGCCGAGCGCCCCATGTTCCGGGACGGTGCCGGCGCCCACTACGCGGGGAATCAGGCGGGCTACGGCGCGTCGGTTGACCCCTCCGGCGCGCCGCGCATAGGTTTCCCGTCAGCACCCTCAACCTCTGGTGGAGGGTTTGCTCCGGACCCGTACGCCGGGCACAACCCGTCGGGTGTGCCGCGCCAGGAGGCTGTGAACATGGCTGGCCCCACTCCGTGCCCCAGGTGCGGCAACCAGAACCCGGCCTCGGCCCGGTTCTGTTCCAACTGCGGTACGGCGCTGCGGGGTGGGCTGCTGCCCGAGGGGTCGGCCGAGACCACCTCGACCATCTCGATCTCCGGCCTGGAGTCGTACGACCCCAACACCACGACCGGGACCGGCACGCCGGCGCTCTCGGCCGAGGTGCTGGCGGCGATCGACGCGCTGCCGCCGGGCTCGGCCCTGCTGATCGTCCAGCGCGGCCCGAACTCCGGCAGCCGCTTCCTGCTGGACTCGGACAAGACCACGGCCGGCCGCCACCCGCAGGGCGACATCTTCCTCGACGACGTCACGGTCTCCCGCAAGCACGTGGAGTTCCGCCGGACGCCGGGCGGCGGCTTCACCGTCGCGGACGTCGGCAGCCTCAACGGCACCTACGTCAACCGGGAGCGGATCGACGAGGTCGCCCTGAACAACGGTGACGAGGTGCAGATCGGGAAGTACCGGCTGGTCTTCTTCGCCAGCCACAACCGGGGGTACTGAAACCAACGTCGGCAGGAGCCCGAGTGAGTACGAACACCCCTTCCTCTCCTCTCGGGGCGGCCACCCCCGCGTCGTCCGGTCCCAGGCCGGACCAGGGCGCGCGGGGCGTGGTCGCGGCCCCCAGGCAGCCGGCCCGTCCGGACCGGCCCGCCGGGCGGCGGCGCGGCGGCGACGAGCTGCTGAGCATCGGCGCGGTGCTGGCCTTCCTGCGTGACGACTTCCCCGAGGTCACCATCTCCAAGATCCGCTTCCTGGAGGCGGAGGGGCTGGTCGAGCCGCAGCGCACGCCCTCGGGGTACCGCAAGTTCAGCCCGGCCGACGTCGAGCGGCTGGCCTACGTGCTGCGGATGCAGCGCGACCACTACCTGCCGCTGCGGGTGATCCGCGAGCACCTGGACGCGATCGAGCGCGGCGAGGCCCCGCCCGCGCTGCCCGCCGCGGACACCCGGCCGGGCCCGCTGGAGGAGGCCGACCGCGAGCTGACCGCCGCGGCCGAGGCCGCCTCCGGAGTGCGGCTGGGCCGGGCCGAACTGCTGGCGGCCGCCGAGGCCGGCGAGACCGCGCTGGCCGAGTGGGAGGCATACGGGCTGGTCGCCCCGGGGCCGGACGGCGGGTACGACGGCGAGGCGCTGCAGGTCGCCAGGCTGGTCGCGGAGCTCGGCCGGTACGGGCTGGAGCCCCGGCACCTGCGGGCCATGAAGGCCGCCGCGGACCGGGAGATCGCGCTGGTCGAGCAGGTCGTGGCGCCGCTGCGGCGGCACCGGAACCCCCAGACCAGGGCGCACGCCGAGGCCACGGCCCGGGAGCTGGCGACCCTCTCCGTACGGCTGCACGCGGCCATGGTGCAGGCGGGTCTGCGGGCCCGTCCCTAGGGCGCCCGGCCCCGGGCCGCGCGGGCCGTTCCGGGACCGCGTCCGCCGCCCTCGGCGGGGCCCTGACCAGCGCCGTCGGCGCTGCGCTTTCATATCCGGGTCGGGAGCCATAGGGTTGCGTGTGTGAATGAGCTCGACGTCGTGGGTGTCCGGGTGGAGATGCCTTCCAACCAGCCGATCGTGCTGCTCCGCGAGGTCGGGGGCGATCGGTACCTTCCCATCTGGATCGGCCCGGGCGAGGCGACCGCGATCGCCTTCGCCCAGCAGGGCATGACGCCGGTGCGGCCGCTGACGCACGACCTCTTCAAGGACGTCCTGGAGGCCCTCGGCCAGCAGCTCACCGAGGTCCGGATCACCGACCTGCGCGAGGGCGTCTTCTACGCCGAGCTGGTCTTCGCCGGCGGGGTCGAGGTGAGCGCCCGGCCGTCCGACGCGATAGCGCTGGCGCTGCGCACCGGGACGCCGATCTACGGGAGCGAGGAGGTGCTCGCCGAGGCGGGCATCGCGATCCCGGACGAGCAGGAGGACGAGGTCGAGAAGTTCCGCGAGTTCCTGGACCAGGTCTCGCCGGAGGACTTCGGCGGCAGCGGCCCGCAGTAGTCCCGCGGCCGCCGGTGGCGGCCCTGGGGCAGCTCGGTGGCGGTAGTCCGCGCGGTGCCCGCGCCCGGGATTCGGGCTCGCGGGGCGATGGTCGTTTTGCCAAAAAACGCGCACCTACCCACACTGGGGGCACGAAAAACCACCCGCCTGAGTGATGTGGTCTGTTCGGCCCGGCGTGGCGATCGTTGACGGGCCATAGGGGACTGCCTACCGTCAGGAGGGGCTGCCCGGGTGTCCGACGCCCGCGGCCCGGTTTGCCCGCAGCACGAGTGGACGGAGGTAGGCATGACCGGCACTGGCGACGAAGTGGCCACGGGAGGCCTGTGCACCGTGCACCTGCCGCGCACCGCCCGCACCGTGACCGAACTGCCCCGGACTGAACTGCCGAGGGTGGGCCGGTTCCCGGCCGTGCAGCCCGGCCAGCCGGCGATCGAGCGGTTCTCGCCGACCTCCGAGCTGATCGGCTACCGCGGGCCGACCGCCTGCACGGCGGCCGGCATCACCTACCGGCAGCTGGACTACTGGGCCCGCACCGGGCTGCTGGAGCCGAGCGTGCGCTCGGTGTACCCCGCGAGCAGCCAGCGGCTCTACAGCTTCCGTGACATCCTGCTGCTGAGGATCGTCAAGCGGCTGCTGGACGCCGGGGTCTCGCTGCAGAACATCCGGGTGGCGGTCGCCCATCTGCAGGCCGCGGCCGAGGTCGCGGACCTGGCCGGGACGACCCTGATGTGCGACGGCGCGACGGTGTACGAGTGCACGACGCCCCAGCAGGTGGTCGACCTGATGAAGGGCGGCCAGGGAGTGTTCGGCATCGCGGTCGGCGCGGTCTGGCGGGAGCTGGAGCTGACCCTGGCCCGGCTGCACGCCGAGCGGACCGACACCGGTGAGACGGTGGTCGGCCACGATCCGGCGGACGAGCTGGCGCAGCGGCGCAACCGCGCGGTGTAGGAACTCTCCCGCGCGACGCGGGGACTTCGGAACGATGCCGTGGGCCCGGACGGGGAACCGTCCGGGCCCACGGCATCGTCGTGCCCGGTGACCCGAGACGAGGGAGGGCACGTGCGGTTCGGTTCCGGCATCCCCGGGCTGGTGGCGCGCAGGGCGGTGGGGTTCGGCCGGCGGCTGCGCCGGCGGCCGGCCCAGCGACGGCTGTTCCAGCTGGTGACGCTCGGCTGCTCGCTGGCGCTCGCGCCGAGCGCCTGGCTCTGGCTCTCGGCCGGCGACCGGGTGGGGACGGTGGCGAGCGCGCCCTCGGCGCCGGTGGCGGTGGTGTTCGGTGCCGGGCTGTTCGACGGGAAGCCCTCGCCGTACCTGGCGCACCGTCTGGACGCGGCGGTGGAGCTGTACGAGCGGCAGAAGGTCCGGGCGATCCTGGTGACCGGAGACAACGGCCGGACCAGCTACGACGAGACCGACGCGATGCGCCGGTACCTGGTCGAGCACGGGGTGCCGGAGGTGCGGGTGGTCGGCGACTACGCGGGCTTCGACACCTGGGACTCCTGCACCCGGGCGCACCGGATCTTCGGGGTGGACCGGGCGGTGCTGGTGAGTCAGGACTTCCACGTCCGCCGGGCGCTGGCGCTCTGCGAGGCGGCGGGGATCGAGTCGTACGCGGTGGGTGTGCCGGAGGTGAAGGACCTCACCTGGCTGTACGGCGGCTTCCGGGAGGTCCCGGGGGCCGGGAAGGCGCTGCTGAACGCCTGGCTTCGGCCGGACCCGCTGTTCCTCGGGCCGCGCGAGCCGGGCATACCGAGGGCGCTGGCGGACGCGGGCACGGTCGGCGAGGGCGGCGACCCGGTCGGCGGCGAGCTGGGCGGCGCAGGGGTGGGCTGACCCCCGGCGGCCGGGTTCGGACACGTTGTCGGACCCGTGCGGGATGATCGGCGGGTGCGGTCACTGCCGAGCATCATCCACCTCGACATGGACGCCTTCTTCGCGGCGGTGGAGCAGGCGGCCAAGCCGAGCCTGCGCGGCAAGCCGGTGATCGTCGGGGGGCTCGGCGGGCGCGGGGTGGTGTCGACCGCGTCCTACGAGGCGCGGAAGTTCGGGGTCCACTCGGCCATGCCGATGGCGCAGGCGCGCCGGCTCTGTCCGAACGCGGCCTTCCTGGCCGGCCGTTTCGAGGCGTACCGGCGGGCGAGCGGGCTGGTGATGGGGCTGCTGCGGGAGCTGTCGCCGCTGGTGCAGCCGCTCAGCCTGGACGAGGCCTTCGTCGACCTGGAGGCCGGTCCTTACGGGCCCGTGCTCGCCGAGGCGGAGCACGGGACGGGGGAGCGGCTGCTGCTGGCGCTGGCCGAGGACCTGCGCGCGGACATCGTGGAGCGGACCGGGCTGACCGCCTCGGTCGGGGTGGCCGGGTCGAAGCTGATGGCCAAGATCGCCTCCGAGCAGGCCAAGCCGGACGGTCTGGTGCTGATCGAGCCGGGGCAGGAACGCGCGGTCCTCGGGCCGATGCCGGTGCGGGCGCTGCCCGGGATCGGCCCGGCCACCGAGCAGGTGCTGCGACGGGCGGGGCTGAACACGGTGGCCGAGCTCGCGGAGGCGGGCGAGGCGGAGCTGGTGCAGCTGCTGGGGAAGGCGCACGGTGTCGGCGTCCATGCCATGTCCATAGGGCTGGACGACCGGCCGGTGGTGGCGGACCAGGACGCCAAGTCGGTGTCGGTGGAGGACACCTTCGAGGTCGACCTGGCCGACCGGGACCGGGTGCTGCGCGAGGTGGAGGCGCTGGCGCTGCGCTGTGTGCGGCGGCTGCGCGGGGCCGGGCGCTCGGGGCGGACGGTGGTGCTGAAGGTGCGGCGGTTCGACTTCTCGACGCTGACCCGTTCGGAGACATTGCGGGGGCCGACGGACGACGAGGCGGTGGTCGTGGAGACGGCGCGCCGGCTGGCCTCGCAGGTGGACATCACGGGCGGGGTGCGGCTGCTGGGCGTCGGGGTGGCGCAGTTGGCCGACTACACCCAGGAGGACCTCTTCGCGCAGGCCGTCCGGGAGGAGGCGGCGGCCGAGGCCGGGGCCGGGGCGGTAGCGGAGGAGGAGCCGGAGCCGGCCGAGGAGCAGGCGGCGCCGGTGCGCCGCTGGCTGCCCGGGCAGGACGTGCGGCATGCCGAGCACGGGCCGGGGTGGGTGCAGGGCAGCGGGGTGGGGCGGGTGACGGTCCGGTTCGAGACGCCCTGGAGCGGGCCGGGCCGGGTGCGGACCTTCCGGATCGACGATCCGGCGCTGGAGCCGGCCCGGCCGCTGCCGCTGCGCCAGGAGTGGCCCGGGGTCGGGGACGGGGACGGCGACGAAG
>NZ_LGDO01000121.1:0-12360 GCF_001279805.1 Streptomyces sp. XY431 | reverse complement strand
GAAGTCCCCCGCCGCCACCACCCCGACCTCGCCGCCTGAGGCCGCGGGACCGTCCCGTTCAGGATGCCCCGGGCCCGCGCTCCGACGCCGGAGTGCGGGCCCGGGGGCGTTCGCGGGCGTGGACCGGGTGGGACAGTGGTGTCACACTCATGGTGTCACAGTGGTGGTGCTACGAGGTGGGAGGCGGGGGTGGAGGTGCGGCTGACGGTGGACGAGTTGGCGGCGCGGGCGGGGGTGACGGTGCGGACGGTGCGGTTCTACGGGACGAAGGGGCTGCTGCCGCCGCCGGTGCTGGGGGCCCGGCGGGTGGGGGGGTACGGGGCCGAGCACCTGGACCGGCTGGGGCTGATCGAGGAGTTGCAGCGGCAGGGGCTGACGCTGGCCGCGATCGAGCGGTACCTGGCGCGGCTGCCGCAGGACTCCACCCCGCTGGACCTGGCGATCCACCGGGCGCTGGTGGCCTCGTGGACGCCGGAGGCCCCGGAGGAGGCCGAGCGGGGGCAACTGGAGCGGCGGGCCGGGCGGCGGCTGTCGGAGGAGCAGCTGGACCGGCTCGCGGCGATGGGGGCGCTGGAGCGCACGGCGGACCCGGAGGTGTTCCGGGTGGACCCGGGGCTGCTGCCGCTGGGGGTGCGGATCCTGGACGTGCCGATCCCGCTGGAGACGCTGCTGGCGGCGCGCGCCGTGGTGGTGGAGCACAGCCGGGCCACGGCGCGGGAATTGCAGCGGCTGTTCCGGGAGACGGTGTGGCGGCCGTTCCGGGAGAGCGAGCCGGAGCCGGACGACGTGGAGCGGATGAAGGCGCTCACCGACCACATCCAGCCGATGGTGGCGCAGGCGCTGGTGACCGCGTTCCAGAAGTCCCTGCGGGAGGAGCTGGGCGAGGAGGCGGAAGAGGACGTGGCAGGGAACGTGGAAGGGGACCCGGGCGGGGCGGCGCCGTAGCCGCCCCGCCCGGGCGGGGGTCAGTCGGTGAAGGTGCGCCCCTCGGCGGCGATCCGCTCC
Organism: Streptomyces sp. XY431; assembly: GCF_001279805.1. Taxonomy (NCBI): domain Bacteria; kingdom Bacillati; phylum Actinomycetota; class Actinomycetes; order Kitasatosporales; family Streptomycetaceae; genus Streptomyces; species Streptomyces sp. XY431. Next base: position 11,355 of record NZ_LGDO01000121.1, on the reverse strand, counting down.
AGCAGCGCGGGCGGCGCGAACCGCTCCCCGTACGCGGCGGCGAGCTCGCGGGCGCGCTCCGCGAAGCCGACCGGGCCGCCCGGGTAGCCGTTGATGTACTGGAGCACACCGCCGGTCCAGGCCGGGAAGCCGATGCCGAGGATGGAGCCGACGTTGGCGTCCGCGACGGAGGTGAGCACGCCCTCCTCCAGGCAGCGGACGGAGTCCAGGGCCTCGCTGAAGAGCATCCGCTCCTTGAGGTCCTCGAACGGGATGTCCACGTCCGCGCGGGTGAAGTGCTCCCGCAGGCCGGGCCAGAGCCGGCCCCGGGTGCCGTCCTCGTCGTAGTCGTAGAAGCCGGCGCCGCCGCTGCGGCCGGGGCGGCCGAACTCGTCCACCATCCGGTCCACCACCGCGTCCGCCGGGTGGGCGGTCCACTCGCCGCCGGCCGCCTCGACGGCGCGCCGGTACTCGTCGCGGATCCGGCGCGGCAGGGTGAGGGTCAGCTCGTCGAGCAGCGAGAGCACCTTGGCCGGGTAGCCGGCCTGGGCGGCGGCCTGCTCGACGCTGGCCGGCTCGACGCCCTCGCCGATCATGGCGACGCCCTCGTTGATGAACTGGCCGATCACCCGCGAGGTGAAGAAGCCGCGCGAGTCGTTGACCACGATCGGGGTCCGGCCGATCTGCCGGACCAGGTCGAAGGCGCGGGCCAGCGCCTCGTCCCCGGTCTGCGGCCCGCGGATGATCTCCACCAGCCGCATCTTGTCGACCGGCGAGAAGAAGTGCAGCCCGATGAAGTCGGCGGTGCGCTGCACGCCCTCGGCGAGCAGGCCGATCGGCAGGGTGGAGGTGTTGGAGCAGAGCAGCGCGTCGGGGGCGACGATCCCCTCGATCTCCTGGAACACCTTGTGCTTGAGCTCCGGGTTCTCGAAGACCGCCTCGATCACCGCGTCGCAGCCGGCCAGGTCGGCGGCGTCGGCGGTGGGGGTGATCCGGGCGAGCACCTCGTCGCGCTGCGCCTCGGTGCGCCGGCCCCGGGCCACCGCCTTCGCCAGCAGGCCCTCGGAGTAGGCCTTCCCGCGCTCGGCGGCCTCGACGGTGACGTCCTTGAGCAGCACCTCGATACCGGCCTCGGCGCAGGTGTGGGCGATGCCGGCGCCCATCATCCCGGCGCCGAGCACGGCGACCCGGCGGACCGTCCGCTTCTCCACCGACTCGGGCCTCCCGGCACCGGAGTTGACCGCCTGGAGGTCGAAGAAGAGGGCCTGGATCATGTTCTTGCTGGTCTGCCCGCAGGCCAGCTCGGTGAAGTAGCGGGCCTCGATCGCCATCGCCGTGTCGACGTCCACCTGGGCGCTCTCCACCGCCGCGGCGAGCACATTGCGCGGCGCCGGGTAGGGGGCTCCGGCCAGCTGCTTGCGCAGGTTGGCGGGGAAGGCGGGCAGGTTGGCGGCGAAGGCCGGGGTGCTCGGGGTGCCGCCGGGGATCTTGTAGCCCTTGACGTCCCAGGGCTGGACGGGAGCCGGGTTCGCCTCGATCCAGGCTCGCGCCCGCTCGGCCAACTCCTCCGGTGTGGCGACCAGTTCGTGGACCAGGCCGTGCTGGAGGGCCTGCGCCGGGCGGTACTGGCGACCCTGCAGCAGGAACTTGAGCAGGGCGTCGGTGATGCCGAACAGCCGCACCGTGCGGACGATCCCGCCGCCGCCGGGGAGCAGGCCGAGGGTGACCTCGGGCAGGCCGATCCGGCTGGCCGGGGTGTCCAGGGCGATCCGGTGGTGGCAGGCGAGGGCGAGCTCCAGGCCGCCGCCGAGCGCGCTGCCGTTGATCGCGGCGACGACCGGCAGGCCGAGCGTCTCCAGGGTGCGCAGGGCGCGCTTGATCCGCATCGACTTCTCGAAGACGGCGGCGGCGTCCTCCGGGCGGGCGGCGGAGAGCATCCTCAGGTCACCGCCGGCGAAGAAGGTCTTCTTGGCGGAGGTGATCACCACACCGCGCAGGTCGCCGGAGGCACCGAGGCCGGCCAGCCGGGCGACGACGGTCTCGAAGTCGGCGGTGAACGCCTCGTTCATGGTGTTGACGGACTGGGTGGGGTCGTCGAGGACGAGGGTGACCACGCCGTCCTCGGCCTGCTCCCAGCGGATGGTGGTGGTGTCGCCGGTGTCGCTCATGGGGTTCTGGTCTCCTGAAGGGCCGGAAAGGGAGGAGGTCTCGGGGGCGCGGGTCAGACGCGCTCGATGACGGTGGCGATGCCCATGCCGCCGCCCACGCAGAGGGTGGCCAGGCCGTAGCGGAGCTCGCGCCGCTCCAGTTCGTCGATCAGGGTGCCGATGAGCATCGCGCCGGTGGCGCCCAGCGGGTGGCCGAGGGCGATCGCGCCGCCGTTGACGTTCACCTGCTCGGGGGAGAAGCCCATCTCCCGGACGAAGCGCAGCGCGACGGCGGCGAAGGCCTCGTTGATCTCGACCAGGTCGATGTCGGCGGCGGTCAGCCCGGCCTTGGCGAGCGCCTTGCGGGTGGCGGGGGCGGGTCCGGTGAGCATGATGGTCGGCTCGGAGCCGGAGACGGCGGCGGAGACGATCCGGGCGCGCGGCCGCAGCCCGTAGCGCTCGCCGATCTCGCGGCTGCCGATGGCGACCAGGGCGGCGCCGTCCACGATGCCGGAGGAGTTGCCGGCGTGGTGGACGTGGTCGATGGCCTCCACCCAGTGGTACTTCTGGAGGGCGACGGCGTCGAACCCGCCGGCCTCGCCGATCGCGGCGAAGGAGGGCTTGAGCCCGGCCAGGGTCTCGACGGTGGTACCGGGGCGGATGAACTCGTCCCGCTCCAGGACGACCAGGCCGTTGCGGTCGCGGACCGGGACCACCGACCGGTCGAACAGCCCGTCGGCCTGGGCCTTGGCGGCGCGGGCCTGGGACTCGGCGGCGAAGGCGTCGACGTCGGTGCGGGAGAAGCCCTCGATGGTGGCGATCAGGTCGGCGCCGATGCCCTGCGGGGCGAAGTTGGTCTCGTAGGCCGTCATCGGGTCGGCGAACCAGGCGCCGCCGTCGGAGGCCATCTTCACCCGGGACATCGACTCGACACCGCCGGCCAGGATCAGGTCCTCCCAGCCGGAACGGACCTTGGCGGCGGCCATGTTGACGGCCTCCAGGCCGGAGGCGCAGAAGCGGTTCTCCTGGACGCCGGCCACCGTGTCGGGCAGGCCGGCCGCGACGGCGGCGATCCGGGCGATGTCGGAGCCCTGGTCGCCGACGGGGCTGACCACGCCGAGCACGATGTCGTCGATCGCCGCCGGGTCCAGCCCGGGGAAGCGGCGGCGGATCTCGTGGATCAGGCCGACGACGAGGTCGATCGGCTTGGTGCCGTGCAGCGAGCCGGTGGCCTTGCCCCGGCCGCGCGGGGTGCGGATCGCGTCGTAGACGTACGCTTCGGTGGTCACGGTGGGCAGCCTTTCGGGGCGGGGTGCGGGGTGCTGGGTACTGGGAGTGGGCGTGGCGGCCGGAGCCGGGGGCCGGGCCGGCCGGGGTTCAGCCGAGAATGGAGCGGCCCACGATCTCCTTCATGATCTCGGTGGTGCCGCCGTAGATGGTCTGGATGCGACCGTCGGTGAACGCCCTGGCCACCGGGTACTCGGTCATGTAACCGTAGCCGCCGTGGAGTTGGAGGCAGCGGTCGGCGGTGCGCTTCTGCAGTTCGGTGGCCCACCACTTGGCCATCGAGGCGTCGGCCGGGGTGAGCGCGTAGCGGTTGTGCTCGGTGATGCAGCGGTCCACGAAGGCACGGGTGACCGCGCACTCGGTGGCCAGTTCGGCGATCTCGAAGCGGACGTGCTGGAGCTTCGCCAGCGGCCGGCCGAACGCCTCGCGCCCCTTGACGTACTCGGTGGTGATCTCGACCAGGTACTCCGCGCCGGCGATCGCGGCGGCGGCGATGGTGAGCCGCTCCTGTGCGAGGTTGCGCATCAGGTACAGGAAGCCCTGGTCGATCTCGCCGAGCAGGTTCTCCTTCGGGACGCGGACGTCCTCGAAGAACAACTCGGCGGTGTCCTGGGCCTTCTGGCCGATCTTGTCGAGGTTGCGGCCGCGCTCGAAGCCGGGCATGCCGCGCTCGACGACCAGCAGGCTGAGGCCGTGGGAGCCGCCCTCGGGGGTGGTGCGGGCGACCACGACCACCAGGTCCGCGAGGATCCCGTTGGAGATGAAGGTCTTGGCGCCGTTGAGGAGGAAGTGGTCCCCCCGGTCCTCGGCCCGGGTGCGGATGCCCTGGAGGTCGGAGCCGGTCCCGGGCTCTGTCATCGCGATGGCCGTGACGAGTTCGCCGGAGCAGAATCCGGGCAGCCAGCGGCGCTGCTGCTCCTCGGTGGCGAGCGAGGTGAGGTAGGGGCCGATGATGTCGTTGTGCAGCCCGATCGCCAGTCCGGACGCCCCGGCCCGGGCGAACTCCTCGGCCAGCACGGCGGCGTAGCGGAAGTCGGCGTTCCCTCCGCCGCCGTACTCCTCGGCGACGGCGAGGCCGAGCAGTCCCTGCCGGCCGGCCGCCAGCCAGGCTTCGCGGTCCACGATGCCGGCCTTCTCCCAGCGGTCGTAGTGCGGCAGCACCTCCTTGGCGAGGAACGCCCGGACGGTGCCGCGGAAGTCCTCGTGCTCGTCGGTGAAGAGGTCGCGTTGCACGGCAAACTCCTTGGGAGGGTGGCTGGTTCAGGCGGTCGGCGATGCGGGGGTGCGGGCGGGGCCGGTGGGGCCGGTGGACCCCGCGCGGTCCGCCGGCTCGGCTGGGTCGACTGACCCGGCGGACTCGGCCGGCTCGGCCGCGAGCGAGGGCACGCCCCAGTCGCGGGCGACCTCGGCGGTGTCGGCGCCCGGCCGGGCCGGCGGGCGGCGCAGCGCGCCGGGGGTGGCGGAGAACCTCGGCGCGGGAGCCGGCTGGGTGACGCCGTCCACCTCGACATAGGTCCCCCGGCTCGCCAGGTGCTCGTGCGCATGCGCCTGCCGCATCGTCAGCACCGGTTCCACGCAGGCGTCCGACCCGGCGAAGACGGCTTCCCAGGCGGCGCGGGTGCGGGTGGCGAAACGCGCGGCGATCCGGGCCCGCAGCTCGGGCCAGCGGGCGGTGTCCCACTGTCCGGGCGCGTCCGGGCCGAGTTCCAGCAGCCGGGCGAACTCGGCGTAGAACTGCGGCTCCAGCGCGCCGACCGCGAGGTGGCCGCCGTCGGCGGCCGGGTAGACGGCGTAGAACGGCGCGCCGCCGTCGAGGAGGTTGACGCCGCGCCGGTCCTGCCACCGGCCGCCCGCGAGCAGGCCCTGGAGGACGGCGGTGAGGTGGGCGGCGCCGTCGACGATGGCCGCGTCCACCACCTGGCCGGCGCCGGTGGCGCGGGCGTGGTGGAGGGCCGCGAGCAGGCCGACGACCAGGTAGAGCGAGCCGCCGGCGTAGTCGCCGAGCAGGTTGGCGGGGAGGGCGGGCGGCCCGTCGGGATCGCTCGCGGACACATCCGGCAGGGCGGCGGCCGTCGGGGCGACGAGGCCGAGGACGCCGGCCACCGCCGTGTACCCGATGTCGTGCCCGGCCCTGGCGGCCAGCGGCCCGTGCTGCCCCCAGCCGGTCATCCGCCCGTAGACCAGCGCCGGATTGCGGGCCAGGCAGGCTTCCGGCCCGACCCCGAGCCGCTCGGCGACTCCCGGCCGGTACCCCTCGATCAGCAGATCGGCGTGGTCGACCAGGTCGAGCACCCGGCCCGGCCCCTCAGGGTCCTTGAGGTCGACGACCACCGAACGCTTGTTGCGGTTGGCGAGGTCGTACGCCGGCTCGATGCCGAGCGGCGAGGGCTCGGGGCGGTCCACCCGGACCACGTCGGCGCCGAGGTCGCCCAGCAGCATCGCGGCGAACGGTCCGGGTCCGATCCCGGCGAGTTCGACCACCCGGACCCCGGCCAGCGGCCCGCCCGCGCCACCACCGTGCACACCGCTGTCACCCACGGGCGCCACGGCCCCTCCGAGGATCGACGAAGTCTGACAGTAAAGCTGTAACACTCGTGATGATAGGCAAGCGACTCGTCGGTAACAAGACCTCGGCCCCTCGTCCGCCGGGACGGTCGCGGCCCGGCCGGATCCCCCCGGCGGGGGAGGCGGATCCGGTCTCCGGAGGACGCCCGGACCGCCGGGCCCGCGGGACCGTGGGGCACATGACCTCGATGCTCCCGCCCCGCACACCGACCCCGGCCCCGACGCCCGACGCGGCGCCCGCTCCGGCCCCGAACGGCGTACCGGCCTCCGCGCCCCACCCCGCCGCACCGGCCTCCGCACCCCGCACCGCCGCACCCAGCCCCGCCGCACCGGTCGGCCGGACCCGGACGGTGGCGGCCGCGGTGGCCGTCGCGGCGACCGTGCCCTACCTCGGTCTCAAGCTGCTCTGGCTCACCGGCCACCCGGTCGGGGCCGGCGACGCCGACGCCATGGACGACCTGTGGCTCGTCAACCTGCTGACCTTCGGCATGGACGCCATCGCCGTCCTGCTCGCCCTGTCCTTCGTCCGACCGTGGGGCCGCCGGGCGCCGGCCGGGCTGGTGGCCTTCCCGATGTGGGTAGCGACCGGACTGCTCGGGACCATCCTGGTCGCCCTGCCGCTGTTCCTGCTGTCCACCCTGCTGCTCGGCCCGGACCAGGCGCCGCCCGGTACCGACGACGGGCCGAGCGGCTGGGTGTTCCCGGTGGTGTACGGCGGCTTCGCCGTCCAGGGGCTGGCGCTGATCACCGGCTTCCTGCTGTACGCGCGGGAACGCTGGGCCGGGCTGCTGCGCCACGACCGGATCGGCGACCTGCCCCGCTCCCCCACCCTGACCACCCAACGGGCCTTCGCGTGCGTCGCCGCCCCGCTCGCCGCCGGGGTCGCGGCGGCCCGGGTGTACTGGGCCTGCGGTGGGACGACCGGGCTGCCGCTGGAGTGGCAGGAGTACCGCGGCCGGGGCGTGGCGGTGATGGACGGGGTGACGGCCCTGATGGCGGTGGCCGCCGGCGCGGCGCTGCTGCTGCTGGTGTTCCGCGGCCGTCCGGGGTGGCGGCTGCGCGGACCGCTGGCCGTGGTGTGGACGGCGGCCGGGTCGCTGTTCGGCTGGGGATCCTGGCAGTTGGTGGCCTTCGGGACGTTCACGGCGGCACCCGACCCCCGGCGGGCGGTGCCGGGTCTGATGACCCTGGTGGAGTCCGCGCAGGTGGCGACCGGGCTGCTGGTCCTGGCGGTGGGCGCGATCGCCCTGGCCGAGCGGTCCGCGGCCCGCGCCGTCCCGGACACCGCGTGGGCCTCGGCGATCCCGCGGACCGGCGGGGCCGCTGACGTAGAGTCTGCGGAATGATCACGGGGGCGGGGGCCGACCGGCGCACGGACGCGGGCACGAGCACACACGCGGGCACGGGCGCGGGCACGGGCACGGACGCGGAGAACGACAGGGGCAGCACGGAGAAGGGCCGGAGCGCAGGCCCCGTCCGCCGCACGCTGCGCGCCCTGTTCGGGCGGCAGGCCCGGCTGCGGTGGGTGCACCTGGTGCTCGGCGGCGCACTGCTGATGCCGTACTGGCTGCTGTCGACGGTCGTGCTGGGCTCGCTCGACCCGCAGAAGGGCCCGCTGCTCCAGGTCCTGCTCTACTTCGCCGCCCTCGCCACCTCGCTCCCGATGGCCGCCACCACCGCGCTGGTGCCGACCGTCCGGGCGCTGGAGGGGGCGGCCGCCCTGGCCCTCTGCGCGCCCGCCCGGGCGGGCGAGGTGGTCACCGGACCCGCCCGGTCCTGGGCGGCCCGACGGCGGACGGCCGGCTGGTTCGTACTGCACCTCGCGTTCGGCGGCATCGTCAGCGGGATGACGCTGGCCGGCACGCCGTTCGCGGCGATGCTGGTCCTCCGGCCGACCGGCTTCGAGGAGTTGACGCGGTTCTGGGAGGACCACGGCGTGCCGGGGCCACTGCCCGGCCCGGTGCTGGGCCTCGCCCTGTTCGCGCTGATCGTCGGCACCAGCGCCGGTCTCGGCGGCCTGCTGGCCCGCTGGGCGCCCGTCCTGCTCGGCCCGACCCCGGACGAGCGCCTGGCCGCCGCCGAACGGCGCGCCACCGTACTCGCCCAGCGCAACCGGCTGGCCCGCGAACTGCACGACTCGGTCGGCCACGCGCTGAGCGCCGTCGGCATCCAGGCCTCGGCCGCCGCCCGGGTGCTGCGCACCGACCCGGAGTTCGCGGCGGAGGCGCTGGCCGCCATCGAGGAGACCGCGCGGGGCGCCGTCGCCGAACTGGACGCGGTACTGGGACTGCTCCGCGAGGAGGAGCGCGGCGAGGCCGCAACGGCCGGCCCGACCCTCGCCGGACTGGACGACCTGCTGCGGCAACTCGCCAGGACCGGGGTGACGGTGGACGCCGAGCTGGCACCGGGCCTGGACCGGCTGCCGCCCGAGTTCTCCCGCGAGGCGTACCGGATCGTCCAGGAGGGCCTCACCAATGTGCTGCGGCACGCCGGGCCCGCACCCGCCCGGCTGCGGGTCTCGCTGGCCGACGGGTGGGTGGGGATCGAGCTGACCAATCCGCTGGAGCGGCTCCGGCCCGGTCGGCCCGGCGGCGGACGCGGCCTGCGCGGGATCGGCGAACGCGCGGCGGCGCTGCACGGCGACTGCGAGGCCGGGCCGACGCACGACGGAACGATGTGGCGGCTGGCCGTCCGGCTGCCGGCGGGAACGGGAGGAGAGCAGTGGTGAACGGTTCGAGGAGTACGGCAGGGGCCGAGGGGGCGGCGACGGGGGCCGCCGCCCCGGTTCGGGTGGTGATCGCCGACGACGAGCGGCTGGTGCGGACGGGCCTGCGGGTGGTCATCGACGCCGAACCGGACCTCACCGTGGTCGGCGAGGCCGCCGACGGCGTCGAAGTGGTCCCGCTGGTGCGCGAACTGCGGCCGGACGTGGTGCTGATGGACGTCCGGATGCCCGGGATCGACGGCATCCGGGCCACCGAGCAGCTGATCGGCGGGATGGCCGAGCCGCCCCGGATCCTGGTGGTCACCACCTTCGAGCACGACGACCACGTGTACGACGCACTGCGGGCGGGGGCGGCCGGCTTCCTGCTGAAGCGGGCCCGGGCGGAGGAGATGGTGCAGGCGGTGCGGCTGATCGCGCGCGGCGACTCGCTGCTGTTCCCGGCGGCCGTCCGCGAGCTGGCCCTCCGGTACGGGTCGTCGTCCGCGCGGGACACCCGTCCGGCGCCCGGCCGGGGTTCGGCCCCGGGCCGGAGCCGTACGCCGATCGAGCGGCTGACCGAGCGTGAGGGCCAGGTGCTGCGGCTGATGGCGGCGGGGCTGAGCAACGGGGAGATCGCCGCGAAGCTCTCGCTCAGCCAGGAGACGATCAAGACGCACGTGGGCAGCGTGCTCGCCAAGCTGGGCGCGCGGGACCGCACCCAGGCGGTCATCACCGCCTACGAGTCGGGCTTCGTCCTGCCGGGCTGAGTCCGGTGGCCGCGGCCACCGGCGGGCGCGTGCCGAGGTGTCGGCCGAGGTGTCGGCCGAATGTCGCAGGGGCATCCACAGGGAATCCGGTAGGTGGCGGAACGTTTTTCCCCTCCCCCCGACCCACAGGTAGAGTGCGATCTTCCCCTTCGACGTCCGATACCTCCTGTATCGCCCGAAAAGAACTGGTGGCCGCATGTCAGTCCGGACCAGCCCGGCGCTCTGGTGGCGCGCCGGCATCGTGCTCTCGACGGGCCTCGGCCTGAGCCTCCAGACCGCGCCGCTGGTGTACTTCACCATCCAGAGCAATGTGATCGTGTTCGGCTACTTCGTCGGCGCCGTCCACTGGATGCTGAAGCGCGGGACCACCGACGCACCCGCGCCCCGACTGCGCGGCGCCGCCACCCTGTACATCCTGATCACCGGGCTGGTCTCGCACATCCTGCTGGAGCACGGCGCCAACCCGCTGCCCGGCCTGTTCGACGGGCCGGACAAGCTCCAGCACTGGTCGTCGTTCTTCGTGCACTACGTCACCCCGGTGCTGGTGATCGTCGACTGGCTGGTGTTCCGGCCCCGCAACGCCTCGTCCTGGCGGGACATCCCGCTCTGGCTGACCTTCCCGCTCGGCTACGCGGCGCTCGTGCTGGTCCGCAACGCGCTGTTCTCCAACTACCCGCTGCCGTACCCGTACTTCTTCTTCGACCCGACCACGAAGGGGTACGGCTACGTCTGGGGGCAGATCGCCCTGCTCACGGTCGAGTTCGTCGCGCTGGCCGCCGTCGTGGTCGGCCTGGACCGGCTGGGCACCCTGGTCCGCGCCCGGCTGACGCGCGACAGCACCGACAGCACCGACAGCACCGACAGCGCCACCCCGGCCGAGGCCTGACGGCGGGTCGGCTCCGGTCCGGCGCCGGACCAAAGCCGCCCCGGCCGTCCGGCCTCAGATCCGCCAGGACCGGATCCGGTCGGCCGCCGCGAACACGTCCGCCCGCCCCTCCACGATGTCCCGGGCCAGCTCGACCAGCGCCCCGTACGGCGGATCGACGCCCTCGCCCGCCGCGTGCATGTACGCGGCCGTGGCCATGCAGGCGTAGAGGTTGTTGCGCAGCGGCAACGGGCGCAGCAGCACGATCGTGTGCATCAGGGTGGCGGCGCACCAGGCCGGATCGGCCTCGTGGCCGAGCTGAGCGGTGTTCACCCGGTGCCGGGCGACGGCCGCCTGGAGCGCCGAGTAGTCGCGCACGCTGAGGTCCTCGGGCGAGGCCAGCTCCTGGATGTCGAGCAGCCAGCGCAGATCGACACGCGGCAGCATCATCGCGCCACCCCTCCCGTGACGACGCCGCTCAGGCGGCGGGCGCGTCCTCCGGGAACGCCCGGTCGAACTCCTCGCGGTGCTCGTTCCAGAACGCCACCGCGTGGGAGACGAACACCCGGCGCTGCTGCTCCCGCACACTCAGGTCGTGCACATACGCCTTGACACTCTTTCCGTCGGCGGCGGCGGCCTCGCGGATGGCGGCGAGTTCGTGCTCCGTGTACTCGATGTTGAGTGCTGGCATGGCGCCGATGGTACTGGAGCCCACAGGAGTTGGACACTGAGCCGACAACCCCGACAGCCCTCGGGGGAGCGTCTGGTCCGCAAGTCGGAGCCGGGTGCGCCGGAGCGTACCTCCGGGGTCCTGGTGGGGACCGATCCGCAGGTTGACGTGCCGAAACCGGTCGGGCCCGTACCGTCGGCCCTGGGTGGCGGAGAGGTTCCGCGGGGGAGGCCCGGACCGGAGACGGCAGGGGACGACATGGGTATCGGACGGCGGAGGCCGACGGCCGGAGCGACGGGGACGACGAGGGCTGCGGGGGTTCCGAGGGCTGCGGGGGCGGCGGGGGCTACGGGGGCGGCCAGGGTCAGCGG
>NZ_LGDO01000120.1:0-12451 GCF_001279805.1 Streptomyces sp. XY431 | reverse complement strand
GCCGGCGCCCCCGGCCCCGAGGGAGCGCCGGGCAACGAAGCGCTCCAGCCCACCACGGACGCCACCCGGCCGGCCGCCGACCCGTCCACCCCCGCCGCCCAGGCCGCCCCGACCGCCGCCGACGCCGCCGCGGCCTGCTCGCTCGCCTCCTTCACCGCCCTCTCCCCGGCCGCCCTGGCCGACTTCCTCGCCGACCGCTCGCACAGCTACGAGGGCTGTCTGCGCCCGCTGCTGGTCGACTGGAGCCCCGAGCTCGCCAAGGTGCTGACCCCGGCCCACGTGCGCGCCGTCGCCGACCGGATCACCGCCCTCTCCCCCGGCTTCGACAGCGCCAACAACCGCAACCAGCAGGAACTCTGGTACTACCTGCACGTCGCGGTCTACTTCGACTACGGCCACCGCGAGTTCGACCTCAACGACGACGCCACCGCGGCCGCGATCGACCGCGCGATCACCGCCTACACCGCCAACCCCCGCGCGTTCGACCAGACCAGCGCCGCCGGCTACACCATGGGCGAGCTGATCCAGACCTCCACCGCCCCCAAGCTGCGCCCCGGCCGACTGCCGCTCCTGGAGCGGGTGCTGCGCCAGTACGCCACCCCCGGCACGGCGTACATCGGCGACCGGGGCTGGAACTGGGCCCTCCAGGCCGCGCTCCAGCTCAACTTCCAGGGCGTCAACAACGTCGTCGAGGACGGCGGCGCCTTCCGCGCCGCGGCCGTCGCCAACCCGGGCTACCGACAGGCGATCCGCGCCTTCTCCGGCTACGCCCACCTCAAGGGCACCGACACCGAGTGGGCCGTCGGCGACGCCATGAACGAGTACGCCCGGTACACCCTGGTGGACTCGCTCAAGGACGGGATCAAGGCCGAGATCGGCGGCGTGGTCACCACCGTCCAGAACAACTTCGGCCGCCTCAGCCGCCCTTGGCTCAACCTGGCCGTCCCGCTCAACGAGTTCGGCCTCTGCGGCCAGTACGGGGCCTGCCGGGCCGAGCTGGTCCAGCAGTTCTTCCCGAACACCTACACCTACGACAACGGCACCCTGGTCATCCGCACCGCCCTCGACCGGGCCACCGCCGACCAGCTGTACTACGCCACCAAGCAGGTCAAGGCCCAGTTCTTCCGGGTCGTCGGCACCGACCGGCCGCTCGCCGACGACACCCACCCCACCCTCACGGTGCAGCTGTACGACACCAAGACGAACTACCGCTCGCTCCAGTACCTGCTGTTCGGGATCGGCGACGTCGAGAACGGCGGCATGTTCATCGAGGAGAACTCCACCTTCTACACCTACCAGCGGACCACCGCCGAGTCGTACTTCAGCCTGGAGGAGCTCTTCCGGCACGAGTACACCCACTACCTGAACGCCCGTTGGGCGATCCCGGAGTCCGGCTACACCACCCGCTGGCCCGGCTCCGCCACCTTCGCGATGAACGAGGGCACCGCCGAGTACTTCGCCGGCTCCACCTCCAAGGACGGCGTCAAGGCCCGCAAGTACATGGTCCGCCAGATCGCCCAGGAAGGTGCCTCCGGCACACCGCGCCTGACGATCGATCAGATCCTGCACGCCAGCTGGGAGAGCCTCGGCTTCCGCGTCTACCCCTACGCGGCCACCTTCTTCAACCTGCTCGGCGAGCGCCACCCCGACCAGCTCGCCGAGATGTACCGGCTGCTGCGCGCCGACGACGTCACCGGCTACAACGCCTGGCGCGACCGCCTCGGCCGGGACGCCGCCCTCCAGCGCGAGTACAACGCCTTCCTGGACGCCGAGATCCCGCTCGCCGACAACCTCTACGTGCCGGTCACCACCTACACGCCGAACAGCCGGCTCACCTACGCCTGGGCCTCCGAGGTCCAGGACGCCTTCGCCCGCGCCACCCAGAACACCCCGGTCTGCAAGGACAACGCCGACTGGAACAACACCATGCGGTTCACCTGCACCGGCCGGATGACCGCCAACCTCACCAACACCCTCGACGCCGGCAAGGTCCGCGCGGACATGGCCGCCACCGTCGACTACTACCTGCTCACCCGCGGCGGCGCCGCCGCCAACAACCTCGCCGACATGAACTGCTGGTTCGGCCAGGTCGAGGTCTGGCCCACCGGCCGCGCCGGCAGCGCCGACTACACCTGTGAGGGCCCGCTGCGCCGGTAGCACCTCTCCCCCGCACGGGCGGGGCGGTGCCCGACCGGCCCGCCCCGCCGCACCCCGCCGTGCCCCGCTGTGCCCCGCCACGCCCTGCACGCCCCGAACGGCCCCGGACCACCGTCCGGGGCCGTTCGGCGTTCCCGGAGGGCGTCCCGTTCGGCGTCCCCGTCGGCCGCCGCGCGCCGACCGGTCGCGGCCGAACCCAGCGACCGAGCCCAGCGACCGAGCCCGGCGGCCGAACCAGGCGACCGAACCGGGCGGCCGTTGCCCGCCGGTAAGCGCCGTTTCCCCGGAACGGGCCGGTTCCCGGGCCGAGTTGCCGATTTCCCAGGACCGTCGGCGGGAAATTCGGGCGGGCAATACAGGATTCCCACAAACTCCGCACCGGCCCGCCGCAGAAGCCCTGCCGCCGCCCCCGGCCGCGGGCGGCTCGGCGTCCCCGACCGCAGGCGGCGGGCGGCCCCGCGGCGCCCGGCGACGGCGGGCCACCGACCCCGGCGACCCCGCCGGGAGGCGGCCGGGCAGCCTTCCTCTGTGCACGGCCCGACCCGGACCCCCCGCAGGTGGGAGCCCCTTCGACGACCGGGAGCGGCCCCCGAATCGGCTCTAGCGGCTTCGCCGGACGGCGTGTATGGTGACGATCGATCTTGAGGTGCATCGGTCAGGTGGGACCCGCGCAGGGCTCCACCGGACCGGCCACGGGGATCGCGCCGAAGGGGGCACATTTTCGGCGCCAGCGACATCGGGGATTACGGGGAAGTCCTGCGCGCCGACCGGCGCCGTACCCGGGACCGTCGGTGAATGCTGTGAGTTCGCAGGGGGGGCACACCTGTCGGTCCGTCGACCGCCGGGATTTTCCACACCCTCAGGGTCGACAGAACTACGGGGATTCCCTATGTCCCCGGGCAAGACAATGTGGGGTAACGGGTGGGTTTGATGAGAGACGACTCCGGTCCTGCGGAAACCGGGGCGAACCGCAAGGAGCATGCCCAGTGGCTGCTCCACCGACTGACTTCCGGACGATCCGGTTCGAACATCCCGGTCGCTTTCCGAGTGCCCGGAGCACTCGATCCGAAGGCGTTGCGGGAGGCCGTCGAGGCACTGATCGCGCGTCATGCCGCGCTGCGCACCGTCTTCTTCGAGGAGGCCGGTGAGCTGCGGCGATCGGAGTCGCCGCCCGGCCGCACCACGGTCGGAGCGACACCCCTGGCCTTCGACGAGGACACCCTCGACCAGGTCCTGGCGGAATTCGCGACCGAGGCTTTCGACCTCACCCGCGGACCTCTCCTGCGGGTCGGCCACGGCCGATCGCCGAGCGGTTTCTCGGTGGTCTGCCTGGTCGCCCACCACATCGTTTTCGACGGCGTTTCGGCCGGCATCCTGCTGTCCGAACTCACCGACCTCTACGACCGTTTCACGACGCCCGGCGGCGACGCGGCGGAGCCGCCCGGGGAGAGCCCCCGGTTCACCGACCCGGAGCCCGAGCGGGCCGACCTCGACCACTGGCTCGACCGGCTGCGCGCGGTGGACCCGGCCGGCATGCGGCTGACGACCGCCGGCGATCCCGACGCCGAGCTCTTCGCCGGCGGCCGGGTGGACCACACCCTCGGCCCCGAGGCCGTCGCCGCCGTCCGCACCCTCGGGCGGACCCTGCGCGCCCCCGACAGCACCGTCCTGCTGGCCGCCTACTACCTGCTGCTCCACCGCCACGGCGCCGCCGCCGACCTGGTGGTCGGGGTGCCCACCGACAGCCGGCGCGGCCCGGCCCGGGACCGCGCGGTCGGCTTCCACGTCAACACCCTGCCGGTGCGGATCGGGATCGAGCCGGAGCTGGGCTTCGGCCACCTGGCCACCCGCACCCGGGACGCCTTCCTCACCGGCCTGCGGCACTCCGGCGCCTCCTCCGAATGGATCCTGCCCGAGCTCGGGCTCACCCACTCCGACTGGTCCGCGCCGCTCTTCCGGCACATGTTCAGCTTCCTTCCGACGGTGTCCTCCGAGCGGACCGTCGGTGGCCTTCCGATCGTCCCGATCGAGGTCAGGACCGGGCTCAGCAGGCTCGACCTGGAACTGACGGTGCGGGCCGGGGCGGAGGGCTTCGGCACCACCCTGGTGTTCCGCCGCCAGGCCCACACCGAGGCCGGCGCGCGGGCGCTGCTGGAGCGCTACGAACGCCTCCTGGTCGCGGCCGCCGCCGACGTCCTGGCGCCGCTGGACCGGCTCCCGATCGCCCCCGCGTGGGAGCTCGGGGCCGTCGCCGCCGCCAACGACACGGCCCGTACCGACAGCGGCCCCGACACCGTGCTCGGCGCGGTGCTGCGGCAGATCGCCCTGACGCCGGAGGCGGTGGCGGTCCAGGACGGGGCGGAGCAGGTGCGCTACGCCGAACTCGGCTCCTGGGCCACCGGTCTGCGCGAACTCCTCGCCGGAGCCGGGGTGCGGGCCGGCGACGTGGTCGCCCTCGCGCTCCCGCGCGGCGCCCGGCTCGCCGCGGCCGTGCTGGCCTGCTGGTCGCTCGGGGCCGCCTACCTGCCGGTGGACCCGGCGCAGCCCGCCGCCCGGCTGGAGGGCCAGCTGCGGGAGGCCGCCCCCCGCGTGCTGCTGGCCGAACCGGGCGGGACCGACCTGCCGGTCCCCCCGGACTGCCGGGTGCTGCGGCCGGAGGACGGCGCGGACCGGGCCGACCGCACCGACCTGCCGGAGCCCTGCGCCCCCGCCGACCGCTGCTACCTGATCTTCACCTCCGGCTCGACCGGGCGGCCCAAGGCCGTCGAGGTGTCGCACGCCAACCTGGCCAACCTGGTGCGGGACTTCGCCGGGCGGGTGCTGGGGCCGGGCGCGACGGCGCTGTGGTCGACCACCTTCACCTTCGACATCTCGGCGCTGGAGGTGTTCGTCCCGCTCGCCTCCGGCGGCCGGGTCGTGGTGGCCCCGCCGCGGGCGCAGCACGACCCCGAGGCACTGCTCGCCCTCGTCGAGGAGCACGCCGTCGGCGTGGTCCAGGCGACCCCGACGGCCTGGCGCCGGATCCTGCCACTGGCCGGGGACCGGCTCGCCGGGCGGGTGCTGATCAGCGGCGGTGAGCCGCTTCCCGCCGCGCTTGCACGGGAGTTGACGGCCCGCGGCGGCCGGGTGCTGAACGCCTACGGCCCGACCGAGGTGACGATCTGGGCGACCGTGGCGGAGGTCGGCGACACCGACGGCGGCACGGTCTCCATCGGCACGCCGCTGGCGAACACCGTCGCCCGGGTCGCCGACGCGCACGGCGAGGAGCTGCCGCTCGGCTGCGCCGGCGAGCTCTGGCTCGGCGGCGCGCAGGTCGCCACCGGCTACCTGGACCGGCCGGAGCTGACGGCCGAGCGCTTCGTCCGGCACCCCGTCGACGGCCGGATGTACCGGACCGGTGACCTCGCGCGCCGGGAGCGGGACGGCAGCCTGGTGCTGCTCGGCCGCACCGATCGCCAGATCAAGCTGCGCGGGCACCGGATCGAACTCGGCGAGGTCGAGGCGGTGGTGGAGGCGCTGCCCGGGGTGGAGGCCGCGGCCGCGGTCCTGGACGGCGACCCGAGCGCGGACGGCCTGATCGCCGTCTACGTCAGGACCGCCGACCCGCAGGGGATCGCGGACCGGATCTGGGCGTTCGCCCGCGAGAACCTCCCCCCGTACGCGCTCCCCGGCCGGATCTCGGTCGTGGAGGAGTTCCCGGAGACCGCCAACGGCAAGGTCGACCACAAGGCCCTGGCCACCGTGGCCCACCGGGCCGTGCCGCCCGCCCCGGGCGGCGCCCCCGCCGACGGCGCGGAGTCGGGCGCCGGCGCGGAGTCCGCCGCCGGGGCCGACGGGGCCGGCCCGGTGGACGAACTGGTCCGGCTGTGGCGCGAGGTGCTCGGCGACGACCGGCTCGACGCCGCCTCCAATTTCTTCCTCAACGGCGGGAACTCCCTCACCGCCGCCATGCTGATTCTCGACATCCGCGACACCTTCGACGTGGAACTCCCCCTCGACGTGATATTCGAGGCGGCGACCCCGAACGAGCTGGCCGAGGCGCTTTCCGCTTACCGGGCCACCGCCTGACCGCGGAACCGACTTGGAACGAAAGGACACCCCTCAGTGATCGAGGTAAAGGACGTCAGGCGCACCTTCGCGAAGAAGGCGAAAAGGAAGGACAAGGGCGCGGGCAGCGAGACGGTCGCGCTGGCCGGCGTCTCCCTTTCGGTGGCGAAGGGCGAGACCCACGGAATTCTCGGCCCGAACGGCGCCGGAAAGACCACGCTGGTGAAGATTCTCAGCACCATGCTGCTGCCGACCTCCGGCGAGGCCCGGGTGGACGGCCTGGACGTCGTCACCCAGGTCCGGGAGGTCCGCCGCCGGATCGGCATCGTCTTCGGCGGTGACCACGGCCTGTACGACCGCATCTCCGCCCGGCAGAACCTGGTCTTCTGGGCCACCATGTACCGGGTCGAGCCCGACCAGGTGAAGCGCCGGGCCGCCGAGCTGCTGGAGCGGGTCGGCCTCGCCGACCGCGCCGACGAGCCGGTCGAGGGCTTCTCCCGCGGCATGCGCCAGCGCCTGCACCTGGCGCGCGGTCTGATCGGCGACCCGTCGGTGCTGTTCCTGGACGAGCCGACCATGGGCATGGACCCGATCGCGACCAGGGACTTCCGCCAGCTGGTGAACGAGCTGCGGGCGGAGGGCCGGACGATCCTGATCACCACCCACGACATGAGCGAGGCGGAGATCCTCTGCGACCGGGTCACCCTGGTCGACCGGGGGCGGATCCTGGTCACCGAGCCCACCGCGACGATCGGCCAGATGCTCGGCCGGCACGACCGGATCGACGTCACCCTGACGCCGGAACAGGCCGCGGTGCGGGAGGCGCTGTCGGTGCTGCCGGCCGTCGACCGGATCGACACCCTGGAGGAGACCGGCGTCCACCGGGTGCACGTGCACACCGCGGAGGACGTGGCCGTGGTCCTCGGCTGGCTGCTCGACCAGGGGGTCACCTCGGTCCAGACCGGCCGGCCGAGCCTGGAGGAGGTCTATGTCCACCTGGTGGGCGAGCGGGGGCTGACCGTATGAGCCTGCGAGTCGTCGGCGCCGCCGCCAAGGTGCAGTGGAACACCAGCATGCGGGCGCCCGAGCACATGCTGATCGTGATCACGGCACCCATCTTCTCGATCATCTTCCTGTCGATCGTCCAGCAGGCCGAGCGGCCCGACCTGATCGCCAACGCGATCCTCGGCACCGGTCTGGTCGGCATCTGGTTCGTGGCCATCGACGTGGCCGGCGGCGTGATCCAGAACGAGCGCTGGATGTCGACCCTGGACCTGGTGCTCGCCGCGCCGCGCGCCTTCGCGCTGGTGGTCTGCGGGCGCATCCTGCCGGTCATGGCGATCGGGTCGTTCACCCTGGTCGAGTCGTGGCTCGTGGCCTACCTGGGCTTCGACGTGGAACTGCCGATGCGCCACCCCGCGCTGGCGGTCCTGGTCCTGGTCCTCACCCTGCTCGCGACGGCCTGCACGGCGACCATGCTGGCCGCCCTGTTCGTCCTGAGCCGGGACACCATGATCTTCCAGAACGCGCTGAGCTACCCCTTCTACATCCTCGGCGGACTGGTCTTCCCGCTCTCGATGCTGCCGGGCTGGATCCAGCCGGCCGGTCGGCTGGTCTTCCTCTCCTGGGCCGCCGACCTGCTCCGGGACTGCGCGGGCCAGGACCAGGTGGACAACCTGCTGCCGCGGCTGGGAGCCCTCGTCGGGCTGGGCGCGGTGGCCCTCGGACTTGGCGTGGTGCTGATCGGCAAGGCCGCCGACCGTGCCCGCCGGACAGGCTCGGTGAGCAAGGCATGAACCTGCATCGTGTGATCGCCAACGCCGCGGTGGTCGGCTTCGCGGAGCTGCGCACCATGTACCGGCTGCGCACCTGGCTGTTCGGCTGGGTGCTCCGACTGGCCAGCCAGGTGGTGTTCTTCGCCCTGATCGGCGAGCTGGCCGGCTCCCGCGCCACCACGGACTACATCCTGCTGGGCAACGTCGTCTCGGTCATCGCGCTCGAATCGACACTGGTCATCACGTCCGCGGCGCTGGAGCGCTACCAGGGCACCTACGCCATGCTGATCGCCTCGCCGACCGGCATGGGACAGGTCTACCTCGGCCGCGGACTGCACTGGATCGTGGCCGGACTGGGCAGCTCCAGCGTGGTGCTGGTCCTGGTCGGGGTGATCTTCCGCCCGGACTGGGCCTGGCCGGCCACCCTGCTGGTGCCGTTCTGCCTGATCCTGGTCGGGATCAGCTCCTACCTGTACGGGACGGTGCTGGCCTCCGGCGCGCTGCGCTACTTCAAGTACCGCTGGCTGTTCCTGAACCTGGGCTACCTGGTGCTGATGACCTTCGGCGGTGTGAACGTCCCGGTCGACTTCTGGCCGGCGCCGATCGAGTGGGCCGCCCAGCTGCTGCCGCTCACCCACGGCCTCGCCGCGGTCCGGACGCTCACCGGCGGCGGTCCGCTGGCCACTGCGGGCGGGCAGGCCCTGCTCGAACTGCTGGTCGCGGTGGTGTGGGGCTCGCTCTCGATGCTGTCCTTCGAGCGGCTGGCGAGCCGGGGCCGGCGCGACGGCTCGCTCAACTACACCTCGTGAGGGGGTCGCTCCTCGGCCGCGCGGCCGAGGAGCGACGGCCGACCGAGGAGCGACGGCCGGGGCCGGCCTCAGGAGGCCGGGACGGCCAGGGTCTCCAGCAGGAGGTCGTGGCACTCCTGGGAGGCGAGCAGCTCGCTGTGCGAGCAGTCCACCGACCGGACAGCCACCGGCAGCGGCGCCCAGTACTCCTCGGCCCGCTCCCGCAGCTGCGCGGAGACCAGGCACTGCACCGGCGCCGCGAACTCCAGCGGCCGGTGCACGGTGGAGGCGGCGACGAACCGCAGCCAGGACCCGCAGCGCGCCACCAGGGTCCCGGCCAGTCGGTCCCGGACCGGTCCGGCCGCGCCGCGCGCACCCAGGAAGGCCTCGACGAAGCGGCGCACCGCCGCTTCCAGCAGCACCAGTCCGGCATCGAGGTCGCGGGCCAGCACGGGGACGGCGGCCGCCCGTTCGGCGGGGACGTCGACGCCGAGCGGCGCGTCCTCGCGCCAGCCGAGGTCCCGCAGGGTCCGCTCGAACTCGTAGCCGACGTGCTCCGAGCGGGCGGGTACGGTGTCGAACAGCACCACCCGCTCGACCGGGCTGCCGAGCCGGCGCAGCCGTTCGGCGAGGGCGAGGGCGAAGACGCCCCCGACGCAGTACCCGAAGATCATCCGCGGCCGGTCGGCCGCGGGGTCGGCCCCGCCCAGGTAGTGCTCGACGAAGGCGTCGGTGTCCAGCGCGGGCAGCGGGCGGCCGTCGAGCCCCGGCGGGCGGAGCCGCTTCAGCTCCAGCCCGGGCAGCCCGCGCCGGGCGAAGGGGCGGAAGCTCTCCTCGCCCCCGGGCCCCCCGAAGTCCAGTGCCCAAATCATGCCGGGCCCGATTCCACCGGCTTCCGTGGTTTCATGCATTAATTTCCCCAATGACAAAAGGACTGTGCTTCCACAGTGCTTCATCGGGGTCGACCCGGTCAACTTCCCGACCGCATCAGCAATCAATTCCGGAGGATTCGTGAAAGACGTTCTCGAAGTTTCGTCGCCGACCGTCGCACTGCCGCTCGTGGTGGAGATCGAGGTCAACAGCAGGTGCAATCGGCGGTGCGGTTACTGTCCCGTCTCGATTCTCCCGAACCCGCCCGTGCCGCATTTCATGGAGCGCGAGGTGTGGGACAAGCTGATGGACGAGCTGGTCCGCATCGGGTTCACCGGCCGGATATCCCACCACTTCTACAACGAGCCGCTGCTGCGCAAGGACCTGGAGGTCCTGATCGCCGACGCGAGGGCGCGGCTCCCGCAGAGCCGGCAGATCCTCTTCACCAACGGCGACTACCTCACCGACGAGCGCTACGAGAGCCTGATCGCGGCCGGCATCGACGAGCTGATCGTCACCCGGCACGACTTCGTGCCGGTCCCCGAGCGGGACAAGCAGGTCGTGCAGATGCCGACCGACCTGGAGCTCTCCAACCGCGCCGGAGCCGTCTACGAGATCTCCAGCGCCGTGGACCTGCCCTGCTTCGCGCCGACCGAGATGCTCGTGGTCACCGTGACCGGCGATGTCGTCATGTGCACCGAGGACGCCTGGCGCAAGACCGTCGTCGGCAACATCATGACCCGCCCGCTGGACGACATCTGGGCCGACGAGCGGCTCGTCTCCCTGCGCCGGGCCCTGGAGGCGGGCGACCGCGAGTCCAACGACCTGTGCCGCGGCTGCGACAACCGGAACTACCCGGTGGCCGGCGTCTCCCCGTGATCCCCGGCCGTCCCCGGACCAGCCCGACGCGAGAAGCGAGCTTTTGATGATTGGTCAGATGAAGGTAGACGTGGCGGTCGTGGGCAACGGCCTGATCGGCCTGTGCTCGGCCGTCGAGCTCCGCCGGGCCGGCCGCACCGTCGCCCTCCTGGGCGGCCCCACGGACGGCCGGGCCTCCACCGCGGCCGCGGGCATGCTCACCCCCGCCTGCGAGTACGACCCCTGGATGCCCTCGGAGTTCCTGGACCTCCTGCGCGACGGCCTGGCCCGCTACCCGGAGTTCCTGGGGGAGTTCGGCCTCACCGCGGCGGAGGTGGGGTACCGGTCCACCGACTTCACCCTGGTCGACCTGGCCGAGCGGACGGAGAGCCTGCGGCCGCGGATCGAGTGGATGACCGCGGCCGGCGTGGACTGCGAGTGGGTCGGGCCGCGGGACCTCTGCACGCTCGAACCCGCGCTGACCCCGCGGGCCCACCACGGCGCGATCCGGATCCACGGCGAGGCGGTGGTCAACCCGCGCGCGCTGCTGTCCGCCCTGGAACGGACCGCCGACCGGCTGGGCGTCCACCGGGTGCCCGGCGACCTCACCGGTGTCGAGGACGAGGGCGAGGCGCTGCGGCTGGTCACCGCCGCGGGCACGGTGGGCGCCGAACGCGTGGTGGTGGCCGCCGGCTCCTGGAGCGGCCAGGTCGGCGAGCTGTTCGGCCTCTCCCTCCCGGTCTGCCCGGTGAAGGGCCAGATGCTGCGCCTCAGCGGCCCGCCCGGACTGCTGAACAGCGTGGTCTTCATGCCCAGCGGCGGCTGCGGCTCGATCGTGGAGCGCTCGCCCGGCCAGTACGTGGTGGGCACCAGCGAGGAGTACCTGCGGCCCGAGGCCGACAACACCGCCGGGGTGGTCGCCGCCATCCTGAGCCGGCTGTGCACCGTACTGCCGGAGGCCGCGGACTGGCCCGTCGAGGAGATGTGGAGCGGCTTCCGCCCGATGACCTCGGACGAGCTGCCGATCATCGACCGGCCCGGCGACGGCAGGGTGGTGGTCGCGACCGGCCACCACCGCAACGGCGTCCTGCTGGCGCCGATCACCGGGCGCCTGGTGACGCGGCTGATCGACGGCGAGCACCCCGGGGCGGACCTCTCCCGCTACCGGCACGGCCGCACGCTGCGCCCGCACACCCGCTTCGCCACCAAGTACTGACCCCGGCCCGTCCCACCCCCCGCCGGCCCGGCGCGGACCGGCCGCGCGGGGGGAACGACCGTTCCGGAGAGCTGGAGAGCTGGAGAGCTGATGAACACTTTCACCGTGGAGCCGGGCACGCTGGAGCCGGGCGAGGCCGAGGCGCTGCGGGCCTGGACCTCGGCCCGCCTCGCCGATGTCGAGGCCTGGGCCGTCCGGCGCCATGTCGCCGTCCCGCCGGCCGTGCTCGCCGAGGCCCGCCGGGGCTGGGTCTCCGGCACCACCGCCGGGGAGCACCCGGTGGCGGAGCGGGAGCCGGAGCGGGAGCCGGAGCCGGCCGCTGTCGACTGCTCCGCCCTCGCCGCCGCGCTTCGCGAGGACCTGCTGCTGTACGCCGCCTCGTTGCACGACGGTGGGGTGGACCGGTTGACGCTGGTGGTCGTGCCCGGCCTGGCCGCGAGCGTGTACCGGCCGGACCGCAAGCGCCTGTTCCTGCCCGACTGGCTGGCCGACCGGCCGCCGCGCACGCTGTTCCGGAGCACCGGGCTGTTCCCCCGGGAGCTACCGGTCACGCTGTCCTGGCTGTTCTTCCAGAGCCTGGTGCTGACCGAGCCGGACCGGCCCACCGGTCCGGTCGCCCATGTGCTGGACATGCGCGAGTCCGACTGACAGTGATGATGTTCGTGGTGATGTTGCCGGTGGGTCTGACCCATCGACTGACAGTGATGATGTTCGTGGTGATGTTGCCGGTGGGTCTGACC
>NZ_LGDO01000119.1:0-12583 GCF_001279805.1 Streptomyces sp. XY431 | reverse complement strand
CGTGGGCGGGGCGGTTGTCGGTGGCGGCGGTGAACGGGCCGTCGTCGACGGTGGTGTCGGGTGACGCGGACGCGGTCAGGGCGCTGGTGGACGTTCTGGTCGGTGAGGGTGTGCGGGCGCGTGTGATCGAGGTGGACTACGCGTCGCACTCCGCACATGTCGAGGAGATCCGCGAGCGTCTGCTGTCCGACCTTGACGGCATCACCCCCCGCTCGGGTTCGGTGCCGTTCTACTCCAGCGTGACCGGCGGCCTGTTGGACACGAAGTCTCTCGACGCCGGGTACTGGTACCGCAACCTTCGGGAGACCGTCGAGTTCGAGCGGGCGACCCGCGAGCTCCTCGCGGCCGGGCACCGCGTCTTCGTCGAGTCCAGCCCGCACCCGGTGCTGGGCGTGGCGGTGGGGGAGTCGGTGGAGGCCGCCAACGCGGAGGCTGCGGTGCTGGGGACCTTGCGCCGTGAAGAAGGCGGCCTGGAACAGGTGCTGCGTGCGGTGGGCCGTGGGTGGGAGTGCGGACTGGCGGTGGACTGGTCGGGTGCCTTCCCGGGGGCGCGGCGCGTCGAGCTGCCGACGTACGCCTTCCAGCGGCGGCGCTACTGGCTGACGGCCTCCGCCGCCGTCCCGTCCGCCCCCGCCGAGGACCGCTGGGACGACCTGGAACGCGAGGACCCCGCCCAGCTCGCCGAAGCCCTCGGGGTCGGCCGTGCAGCCCTGGACGAAGTCCTGCCCGCCCTGGCGGCCTGGCGCTCCGCCAGGAACCGTGAACGCAGGGCGGAATCCTGGCGCTACCACGTTGCCTGGGCGCCCCTGTCGGTCGCGCCGGCGGACGGTCTCCCCGGCCGCTGGCTCGCCCTGCGTCCCGAGCGCGACGACGCGGCGGCCGTCCTGGACACCCTCGGCGAGGCCGGAGCCGACCTCCTCCCCTGCGTCGTCGCCGATCCGGGTGCGACCCGCGAACAACTGGCCGCTCTGCTCACGACGACCGCGGGGGAGCAGCCGATCGCCGGCGTGCTGTCCCTGCTGTCCTGGGAGGAGCGTTCCCACCCCGACCACCCGGACCTGCCCGGTGGTCCGGCGCTGACCCTCGCGCTGATCCAGGCGCTGGAGGACACCGGCCTCGATGCGCGGCTCTGGACGCTGACGAAGGGAACGGCGGTCCTGGGCGGCGCGGAGCGGCCCGGACACGTCGGTCAGGCCGCGTCCGCCGCACTGGGCCGGACGGCGGCGCTGGAGCATCCGCATCGCCGGGGCGGTCTGATCGACCTGCCGGAGGTGCTGGACGTACGGGCCGCCCGCCGCCTGTGCGCGGTGCTCGCGGGAGCCGCGGCCGACGAGGAGCAGGTGGCGGTGCGCTCCACCGGGGTCCACGGACGCCGTCTCCGGCCCGCGTCGCCCGCGTCGCCGAGGGCCCGTGAGGGTAGCGCGGCCGTCCGGGTGCGGACGCGACCGCGATGGCAGGGCACGGTCCTCGTCACCGGTGGCACCGGTGGCGTCGGCTCGCACACCGCTCGCTGGCTCGCGGGCCAGGGCGCGGAGCGGCTGCTGCTGGTCGGCCGTCGCGGTGCCGACGCGCCCGGTACGGACGCGCTGCGGGCGGAACTGACGGCGCTGGGCACCGAAGTGGCCTTCGCGGCCTGCGATGTCGCCGACCCGGCCGCACTGGCGGTGCTGGTCGCCGACATACCGGCGCGGTACCCGCTGTCCGCCGTCTTCCACGCGGCGGGCGTCCTCGACGACGGTGTGCTCGACGCGCTGGACCCCGCGCGGCTCGCCGTGGTGCTGCGCGCCAAGCTGACCGCCGCACGGAACCTGCACGAGGCCACCGCCGGTCTCGACCTGTCGGCCTTCGTGGTGTTCTCGTCGGTGATGGGCGTCGTGGGCAACGCCGGGCAGGGCAACTACGCGGCCGCCAACGCGGCTGTCGACGCACTCGTCGCCTCCCGCCGGGCCGTCGGGCTGCCCGGCACGTCCGTGGCCTGGGGCGCCTGGGCCGGGCCCGGCATGCTGGCGGACGATGTCGCCGCACGGCTGCGGGACTCGGGCATGCCGGTGATGGAGCCGGAAACGGCCGTCACCGCGATCGGCCGGGCACTCGCGGAGGACGACGCGCTGGTCGTGGTCGCCGATGTCGACTGGAGGCGCTTCACCACGGGCATGGGCCCGTGGTCCGCCGCCCTGCTCGACGGGATACCGGACCCGGCCGCCGCGAGGCCCGTCCCGGACACCACCGCACCGTCGCCGGCCCGGGCGGGCGGCGGCTCCGCCGACGTCCTGCGGCAGCGGATCGCCGTACTGCCGCGCCACGAGGACCGGGTCAGGACCCTCACCGAACTGGTACGCACCCACGCGGCGACGGTCCTGCGCCACCCCGACGTCGACACGGTCCAGCCCGGTAAGGCGTTCTCCGCGCTCGGCTTCGACTCGCTGACCGCGGTGGAGCTGCGCAACCGGCTCGCAGCCGCAACCGGACTCGCCCTGCCCGCCACCGTCCTGTTCGACCATCCCACAGCGTCGGCGCTGGCCGACCGGCTGCTCGCGGACCTCGACCTCTCCCTGCCGGACGCGGCGAGCGGCACCACCGGGTCCGTCGGCACCGGGGCGGGCCGGTCGGCGGAGCCCGGCAGCAACGAGCCGATCGCGATCGTCGGCATGGGCTGCCGCTTCCCCGGCGGGGTCGTACGGCCCGAGGACTTCTGGCACCTGCTCTCGAAGGGCACCGACGCCGTCGGCGACTGGCCGTCGAACCGGGGCTGGGACACCGAGGGTCTGTACGACCCGGACCCCGACCACGCCGGTACCACCTACAGCAGGCAGGGCGGCTTCCTGCACGACGCCCCCGAGTTCGACGCGGAGTTCTTCGGCATCTCGCCGCGCGAGGCCCTGGCCATGGACCCGCAGCAGCGGCTGCTGCTGGAGACCGCCTGGGAGGCGGTCGAGGGCGCCGGGCAGGATCCGACCGCACTGAAGGACCGGCAGGTCGGCGTCTACATCGGTACCAACGGCCAGGACTACTCCGCGCTGCTGGAGGGCGCGGAGGGAGTGTCAGAGGGTCATCTGCTGACCGGGAACACGGCCAGCGTGCTCTCGGGGCGGCTGTCCTACGTCCTCGGCCTCCAGGGGCCCTCGCTCACCGTCGATACCGCGTGCTCCTCGTCGCTGGTGGCGCTGCACCTGGCCGTGCAGGCACTGCGGCGCGGTGACTGCGAGCAGGCCCTCGCGGGCGGGGTGACGGTGATGAGCACCCCGCGGCTCTTCGTCGAGTTCAGTCGTCAGCGCGGGCTCGCCGCCGACGGACGGTGCAAGGCGTTCTCGGCGGAGGCGGACGGCACGGGCTGGGGCGAAGGCGCCGGAGTGCTGCTGCTGGAGCGCCACAGTGACGCCCTGCGTCACGGCCACCCCGTTCTCGCGCTGATAAGCGGCACCGCCGTGAACCAGGACGGTGCCAGTAACGGGCTCACCGCTCCCAACGGCCCGTCCCAGCAGCAGGTTATCCGCGCCGCCCTGGCCGACGCCGCGCTGCGCGCCGACCAGATCGACGCGATCGAGGCCCACGGCACCGGCACGAGGCTCGGCGACCCCATCGAGGCGCAGGCGCTCCAGGCCGTCCACGGACCGGCGCGTCCGGCGGACCGTCCGCTGTGGCTCGGCTCGGTGAAGTCCAACATCGGGCACACCCAGGCGGCGGCCGGGGTGGCCGGGGTGATGAAGATGGTGCTGGCCATCCGCCACGGCGAACTGCCGGGGACCCTGCACGCCGGGACGCCGAACCCGCACGTGGACTGGTCCGGCGGCGGCATCCGCCTGCTCACCGCGCAGACCCCGTGGCCGGAGACCGGGAGCCCGCGCCGGGCGGGCGTGTCCTCGTTCGGCATCAGCGGCACCAACGCGCACGTGATCGTCGAGCAGGCGCCCGCCATCGCGGTCGTGCCCGCCCCGGACCCGACCGCCACCCCGGACCGGACCGGCGCCGCGGTCGTGCCCAGCGCGACCGTGCCCACCCCGGACGCGGCCACCGCGACGGCAGCCACGACGGCCGTCGCGGCGGTCGACGCCGGCGCCACCGCCATCCACACCGCCCGTCGTACCGGCCCGCCCGTGCCGCTGCTGCTCTCGGCCGGCACACCGGAAGCCCTGCGGGCCCAGGCCGCCCGGCTGGTGGGCCGGCTCGATGCCGACCCGGACGTCGAACTGGCGGACGTCGCCTACTCGCTCGCCACGGGACGGGCCCCGCTCGAACACCGGGCCGCCGTCCTGGGTCGGGACCGGGCATCCGTCCGGCGCTCGCTCACCGCACTCGCGCGCGGCACGGCAGCGGGCCGACTGCTCACCGGCGGCGCCGTGCGCTCCGGCCGGACCGCCTTCCTCTTCCCGGGACAGGGCAGCCAGCGGGCCGGGGCCGGCGCGGAGCTCTACCGCGCGGACCCGGTGTTCGCCGACGCCCTCGACGAGGTGCTGACCGCCCTGGACCCGCACCTCGACCTGCGCCTGCGCGACGTCCTGTTCGCCGAGCCCGGAACCCCCGGTGCGGAGCTGCTCGACCGCACCCGTTACACCCAGCCCGCGCTGTTCGCCCTGGGGACGGCGCTGTTCCGGCTCGTCCGGCACTGGGGCGTACGGCCGGACCTGCTGATGGGGCACTCCATCGGCGAACTCACCGCCGCCCACGTGGCGGGCGTGCTGGACCTGCCCGACGCCTGTGCGCTCGTGGCGGCCCGGGGACGGCTGATGGACGAACTGCCCGGGGGCGGGGCGATGGTGGCGGTGGAGGCCACCGAGGAGGAAGTGCGCCGGGCCCTGCTGGACGACCGCGCCGGGCACCCCGTTCCGGAGCGGGAAGCGGACCTCGGCCGGAACACGGGCCGGGAGGCGGGGCAGGACGCGCTGGACATCGCCGCCGTCAACGGGCCCACCTCCGTGGTCCTGTCCGGTGACGCGGACGCGGTACAGCGCCTGGCCGGGGCCTTCCGCTCCCGAGGACGACGCACCCGGCGCCTGAGCGTGAGCCACGCGTTCCACTCCGCCCGGATGGACGGAATGCTCGACGCGTTCCGGGACGTGGCCGAGTCGCTGACCTACCACGCGCCCGGCATCGGGATCGTCTCCAACCTGACCGGGCGTACGGCCACCGCCGCAGAACTCCGCTCCCCCGACCACTGGGTACGCCACGTCCGGGGCACCGTGCGCTTCCTGGAAGGGGCCCGCCGGCTGCGGGCCGAGGGTACGACGACGTACCTCGAAATCGGACCGGGCGGTGTGCTGTCGGGCATGCTCCACGCCTGTCTCCCCGACCCCACCTCCGACCCCACCTCCGACCCCAGCTCCGACTCCAGCTCCGGCCCGGGCGGCGCCGGGACGGTGCCGCTGCTGCGCGACGGCCGGGGCGAGTCGGACGCGGTTCGCACCGCACTCGCCTCGCTGCACCTGCGCGGCGTGGCGGTGGACTGGTCGGCGGGTTGGAGCGGCACCGACGTGCGGCGGGTCGACCTGCCCACCTACGCCTTCCAGCGCAGGCGTTTCTGGCCGGAAGCCGCACTGGACCCGGCCCCCGCCGCCTGGCGCTCCCGCCGGGGGACCGCCGTCCCCGCGGTCCCCGTCGGCCCTCAGCGCTACCGCATCGCCTGGGAGCCGCTCACCGCGCCCGCGCAGCCCGCCCTCTCCGGTCGCTGGCTGCTCGTCACCCCGGACGGACCCGGCACCGAGGACACCGCACTCGCCTGCGAACAGGCTCTCGCCGGACACGGCGCCGACGTGGTCGTGATCCGGGTCGGGGCCGCCGTCGAACGCGCCGAACTGGCCCTGCTGCTCCCGGAGTGCGGCGCGCTGGAGGGCGTCCTGTCCCTGCTGGCCCTGGCCGAGGGACCCCACCCGGGCCTGCGGACGCTCGACGCCGGCCTGACCGGGACCCTCCTGCTGCTCCAGGCCCTGGGCGACAGCGGCATCGACGCACCTCTGTGGTGCGCCACTCGCGGCGCCGTGGCGGCGCGCGGCACGGAGGAGGTCCGCCCCGAGCAGGCCCAGGTGTGGGGCCTGGGCCGGGTGGCGGCACTGGAGCACCCGCAGCGCTGGGGCGGCCTGGTCGACCTGCCGGACCTGCTGGACGGGCCCGCGCTGGACGGGCTGTGCGCGGTGCTGGCCGGACGGGACGGCGAGGACCAGGTGGCCGTACGAGGCCCGGAGGCGTTGGGCCGTCGGCTCGTCCCCGCGCCGGCGCCCGCGACACCCACGCCCGCACCGTGGACGCCGCGCGGCACGGTCCTCGTCACCGGCGGCACCGGTGGCCTCGGCGCCCAGGTGGCGCGCTGGCTGGCCGAGCGCGGCGCGGAACACCTCGTCCTCCTCGGCCGGCGGGGCCCCGAGGCCCCCGGGGCCGACGCGCTGGTCGACGCCCTGGCGGCGCTCGGCGCCCGGAGTACCCTGCTGGCCTGCGACGTCGCCGACCGCGCCGCGCTGGAACGGGTGCTGGAGCGGCTGAGCGACGAGGGCGACACCGTACGGGCCGTGGTCCACGCCGCGGGCCTCACCTCGGACACCGCGCTGATGGACTGCACGCCGGAGGAACTGGCCCTGCGGACGGCGGCCAAGACGCGTGGCGCGGCCCACCTCGACGTCCTGTTCGAAGGCCGCCCGCTGGACGCCTTCGTCCTGTTCTCCTCGATCTCGGGCACCTGGGGCAGCGGCGGACAGGGCGCGTACGCGGCGGCCAACGCCTACCTGGACGGCCTCGCCGCGGCGCGGCGCGGGCGGGGCCTGACGGCGACCTCGGTGGCCTGGGGCCCCTGGGCCGGCGCGGGCATGGCCGACGGCGCGGTGGGCGACGGCCTGCGCCGCCACGGGCTGGTGCCGATGGCACCTGCGGCGGCGCTCTCCGCGCTCGGCCTGGCACTGGCCCTGGACGAGGGTGAAGCGGTCGTCGCCGAGCTGGACCGGGCCCGCTTCGTGCCCACCTTCGGTTCGGTGCGGGACAGCGCGCTGCTGCGCGGTCTGCCGGCCGCCGCGGAGTCCCGGGCGGCGGACGGCGGCCCCGCGGACAGCTCCGCCGGGTCCGGGCCCGGCACGGGCGGCGACCCGTCGTTGCTGCAGCGGCTGCGCCGACTGTCCGAGCCCGAGGGCCGCAAACTGCTGACGGAACTGGTCCGGAGCGAAGCGGCCGTCGTACTGGGCCACGACCCGGCCGCCGGCTTCGTGGCCGACCGTCCGTTCCGCGAGGTGGGCTTCGACTCGCTCACCGCCGTCGAGCTCCGCAACCGGCTGGTCGCGGCCACCGCCCTGCCGCTCGCGCTCACCTCCGTCTTCGACCACCCGACGGCGGCCGCCCTCGGCGCGCACCTCTTCGCCGGGCTGAGCGGCACAGCACCGGACGCCGACAGCACGACCGGTACGACCGGCACCACCGCGACGGACTCCGCGGGCGCCGTAGGCGCCGCGGCCGGGTCCGCGGCGGCCGACGAACCCCTGGCGATCGTCTCGATGGCCTGCCGGTTCCCGGGCGGCGTCCGCTCGCCCGAGGACCTGTGGCGACTGGTGGCCGGCGGAGTGGACGCGGTCGCCGCGCTGCCCGCCGACCGCGGCTGGCCGCTGGACACCCTCTACGACCCGGACCCCCTGCACCCGGGCACCTTCTACACCACGGGCGGCGGATTCCTGGACGGGGCGGCCGAGTTCGACGCGGAGTTCTTCGGCATCTCCCCGCGCGAAGCACTGGCCATGGACCCGCAGCAGCGGCTGCTGCTCGAAACCAGCTGGGAGGCACTGGAGCGGGCCGGACTCGATCCCGCGTCGGTGCGCGGCAGCGAGGGCGGCGTCTACGTCGGCGTCGCCGC
This sequence comes from Streptomyces sp. XY431, assembly GCF_001279805.1. Taxonomy (NCBI): domain Bacteria; kingdom Bacillati; phylum Actinomycetota; class Actinomycetes; order Kitasatosporales; family Streptomycetaceae; genus Streptomyces; species Streptomyces sp. XY431. Next base: position 4,764 of record NZ_LGDO01000119.1, on the reverse strand, counting down.
CCAGGGCTACGGCACCGGCCCGCAGGACCCGTCCGAGGAGGTGGAGGGGCACCTCCTCAGCGGTACGGTCACCAGCGTCGCCTCCGGCCGCATCGCGTACACCCTCGGCCTCGGCGGCCCCGCCGTGACCGTGGAGACGGCCTGCTCGTCCTCGCTGGTGGCACTGCACCTGGCCGGCCAGGCCCTGCGGGCCGGTGACTGCTCGTTCGCGCTGGTCGGCGGCGCCGCGGTGATGGCCAGCCCGGACGTCTTCGTCGAGTTCAGCCGTCAGCAGGGCCTGTCGCCCGACGGCCGCTGCCGCTCCTTCGCCGAAGGGGCGAACGGTACGGGCTGGGGCGAAGGGGTGGGTGTACTGCTCGTGGAACGCCTCTCCGACGCGCGCCGCCTCGGGCATCCGGTCCTCGCCCTCGTCCGGGGCACCGCGGTGAACCAGGACGGTGCCACCAACGGCCTCACCGCCCCGAGCGGCCCCGCGCAGCAGCGGGTGATCAGGGCCGCGCTGGCCACGGCGGGACTGTCCGGTGCCGACATCGACCTCGTGGAGGCGCACGGAACCGGCACCGTGCTCGGCGACCCCATCGAGGCGCAGGCCCTGCTGGCCACCTACGGCCAGGACCGGCCCGCCGACCGCCCGCTGTGGCTGGGGTCGCTGAAGTCGAACATCGGGCACACCCAGGCCGCCGCCGGGGTCGCCGGGGTCATCAAGACGGTGCTCGCACTGCGGAACGGCGTGCTCCCCGCCACCCTGCACGCACAGGAGGCGTCCAGCCGGGTGGACTGGTCGGCCGGCGCGGTCCGGCTGCTCGCCGAGGCCCGCCCCTGGGACACTCCGGACGGGGACCGGCCGCGCCGGGCCGGCGTCTCCGCGTTCGGCATGAGCGGCACCAACGCCCACGCCGTTCTGGAGGAGGCAGCCGCCCCCGACGAGGCCCCGCTGCCCGAAGGCACCTACGGCGAACCGTCCGAGGACACCGGGGCCACCGTCCCGTGGCTGCTCTCCGCCACGACCCCTGCGGCCCTGCGCCGCCAGGCGCGCCGACTGGGCGAGCACCTGCGGGCCGACCCCGACGGGGGTGCCGCCGGCCCGGCCCGCGCGCTCGCCACCACCCGCCCGGCCCTGGCGTTCCGGGCGGCCGCCACCGGCCGCGACCGCGACGCGCTCCTCGGCTGGCTGGACGCCCTCGCGGCGGGAGAGCCCGCGCCCGACGCCGTGCAGGACCGGGCGCGCGGCGGCCGTACGGTCTTCGTCTTCCCCGGCCAGGGCTCGCAGTGGGCCGGCATGGCCGTGGCGGCGCTCGACACCTCCGCGGCGTTCGCCGCCGCCGTCGACGCCTGCGAACGGGCGCTCGCCCCGCACACCGACTGGTCCCTGACCGGGGTGCTGCGCGGTGCCCCCGGCGCACCGACGCTCGACCGTGTGGACGTCGTCCAGCCGGTGCTCTTCGCCGTGATGGTCGCGCTGGCCGCGCACTGGCGCGCCACCGGGGTCACCCCGGACGCGGTCGTCGGACACAGCCAGGGCGAGATCGCCGCCGCCTGCGTCGCCGGAGCGCTGTCGCTCGACGACGCGGCCCTCGTGGTGGCCCTGCGCAGCCGGGCGCTGCTGAGGCTGGCCGGACGCGGCGGCATGGTGTCGGTCGCCGCCTCCGCCGAGCGGACCACGAGTCTGCTGCCCGTCGGCGGACGCGTCTGCGTGGCCGCGGAGAACGGCCCCGGAGCCGTGGTCGTCGCCGGGGAGCCCCAGGAGCTGGCCGCGCTGCTCGCGGCCTGTGAGCGGGAAGGCGTCCGGGCCAGGACGATCCCGGTGGACTACGCGGCCCACTCGGCCCAGGTCGCCGAGATCGAGGAGGACCTGCGCGAAGCCCTCACCGGGATACGCCCCCGCGCCTCGGCCGTCCCGATCTACTCGACGGTGACCGGCGAACCCGTCGCCGGGGAGTCGCTCGACGCCGCCTACTGGTACCGCAACCTGCGCGAGCCGGTCGACTTCGTCGGCGCGACCCGCGCCCTGCTGGACGCGGGCCACACCCTGGCCGTCGAGGTCAGCCCGCATCCGGTGCTGCTCGCCGGGATCGAGGCGGTGGCCGCTGAGGCCGGGCGGGAGGTGTCGGCGGTCGGCACGCTGCGGCGCGGCGACGGTGGCCGGGACCGGCTGCTGGCCTCACTGACCGAGGCGTGGGCGGCCGGCGGCGGTCCGGTGGACTGGTCGCCCTGGACGGGGGACCCCGGGCCGGGCGGCCCGGCAGCACTCCTGCTGCCGACGTACCCCTTCCAGCGCGACCGGTACTGGCTGCCCACACCGGGCCGGACGGCCGCCGCGGCCGTCACCTCGGTCACGACCTCGGTACCGGCCGAGGGGACCGCGCGGGCCGCGGGCGACGACGACGGTGCCCCCGCGGAACGGCTGGCCGCCCGGCTGGCCCCGCTGGACCGGCGGGCACGCCGTCAGGCGGTGCTCGACCTGGTCGCCCGGCACGCCGCCGCGGTCCTCGGCCATCCCGGAGCCGGTCCGGTGCGCCCGGAACGCTCCTTCTCCGAGGTCGGCTTCGACTCGATGCTCGCGGTGCGGTTCAGGAACGCGCTGTGCGAGGCCACCGGGCTGACCGTCCCGCCGACGGTCGTCTTCGACCACCCGACGCCCGAGGCGCTCGCGGAGTACCTGGACGCGGAGCTGTCCGCCGCGCCCGAACCGCCGTCGCCGCTGCTGGCCGAGCTGGACCGGCTGGCCGCGCTGCTCGCGGCCGTCCCGCCCGGAGCGGCCGACACCGACGGGGTCGGCGAACGACTGGACGAAATGCTGCGCGGCTGGGGCCGGCGCGCCGGCGCACCGGGCGGCGGGGCACTGCCGCCCGGACCGTTGGACGACTTGGCCGCGGCGACGGAAACGGCGACAGCGGACGAGCTGTTCGCCCTGATCGACAACGACTTCGGAAACGCCTGAGAGAGAGCTGGCCCTGATGTCCGACGACAAGAAGCTGCTCGAGTACCTCAGGCGCGCCACCGCGGACCTCGGTGACGCCCGGAGGCAGCTGCGCGAGGCCGAGCAGGCCCGCCACGAACCGATCGCCATCGTCTCGATGGCCTGCCGCTACCCCGGCGGCGTCGACACGCCCGAACTGCTGTGGGACCTGGTCTCCCGGGGTGCCGACGCGATCTCCACCTGGCCGGTCAACCGCGGCTGGGACCTGGAGGGCCTGTACGACCCGGACCCCGAGCGGCCCGGCACCTCCTACACCCGGCACGGCGGCTTCCTCCACGACGCGGCCGAGTTCGACGCGGAGTTCTTCGGCATCTCGCCGCGCGAGGCCCTGGCGACGGACCCGCAGCAGCGGCTGGCACTGGAGACCGCCTGGGAGGCGGTCGAGCGGGCCGCCATCGACCCCCGCACACTGCGGCGCACCGGCACGGGTGTCTTCCTCGGGGCGATCGGCAACGGTTACGGCGCGGGCTCGCGCCACCTCCCCGAGGTCCAGGGCCTGCTGGACACCGGGACGGCGAGCAGTGTGGTCTCCGGCCGGATCGCCTACACCCTGGGCCTGGAAGGGCCCGCGGTGACCGTGGACACGGCCTGCTCCTCCTCCCTGGTCGCCCTGCACCTGGCGATCCGGGCCCTGCGGGCGGGCGACTGCACCCTGGCCCTGGCCGGCGGGGTGTCGGTGATGGCGACCCCCGACGCGTTCGTGGCGTTCAGCCGCCAGCGCGCGTTGTCGGCCGACGGCCGTTGCAAGGCGTTCGGGGCCGACGCGGACGGGACCGGCTGGTCCGAGGGCGTCGGCGTCCTGCTGCTGGAGCGGCTGTCGGACGCGCGGCGCAACGGGCATCCGGTGCTGGCGGTGGTGCGTGGTTCCGCCACGAACCAGGACGGTGCGAGCAACGGCCTGACGGCGCCGAGCGGTCCGTCGCAGCAGCGGGTGATCCGGGCGGCGCTGGCGGACGCGGGGCTGTCGGCGTCCGAGGTGGACGTGGTGGAGGCGCACGGCACCGGTACCACGCTGGGCGACCCGATCGAGGCGCAGGCGCTGCTGGCCACGTACGGTCAGGACCGGCCCGCCGAACGACCGTTGTGGCTGGGCTCGTTGAAGTCGAACATCGGCCACACCTCGGCGGCGGCCGGAGTGGGCGGCGTCATCAAGATGGTGCTGGCGATCGAGCACGGCGAACTGCCCAGGACCCTGCACGCGGACCGGCCGACGCCCATGGTCGACTGGTCGTCGGGAGCCGTGGAGGTCCTCTCCGAGGCCCGTACCTGGGACGACACGGGACGCCCGCGCCGGGCCGGGGTGTCCGCCTTCGGTGTCAGCGGTACCAACGCGCATCTGATCCTGGAACAGGCCCCGACGGAGGAAGCCGAACCGGTGGCCGAAGCCGAAGCCGAGGCCGGTGGCGATGCGTACCCGCTGCCCTGGGTGCTGTCGGGGCGTAGCGACGAAGCGCTGCGCGACCGGGCGGTCCAGCTGCTGGCACACCTGGGTGCCGCTCCCGGACCTCTGCGGGCCGCCGACACGGGCCGCGCGCTCGCCCTCACGCGCACCGCGTTCGAGCGGCGGGCCGTGGTCGTGGGCACCGACCCGGACGGGCTGATCGACGGCGTGAAGGCCCTGGCCGAGGGCCGGACGGTGCCGGGGCTGGTACGGGGCGACGGGGTGTCGTCGGGTCGTTCGGTGCTGGTGTTCCCGGGTCAGGGTTCGCAGTGGGTGGGTATGGCGGTGGGGTTGTTGGCGGGGTCGGAGGTGTTCGCGGGGCGGATGGCGGAGTGCGAGCGGG